>MTNG01000046.1 GCA_002011395.1 Candidatus Aciduliprofundum sp. JdFR-45 | reverse complement strand
CATCTCTATCGCGGTGGGGGCGGTGCCCTTCGGGAGTTTTATCTTCATGGGCCCCGTCTCCTCCTCCCACGCCCTCGCGGTCTTCGTTGTGAGTATGTCCTCCCTGCGGACCTCCAGACGTGCAAAGACGTCCTCCGCCATCACAGCCCCCTCCTTTCAAACTCCTTCCGGAGTTCCTCCTCCTCTATCTTCCTCAACTCCTCTCGGATCTTCTCCGCGGTGGCTATGGGGTCCTTGTAGTAGTCCGTGATGGTCTGCCAGATCTCCCTGTAATCCACCATGTCCCTCTTCACCCAGTACCTGACGATGTCAACCCTTCTCTGGAACTCCTCGTCCATCTCATCGTGGGTCATGTTCTTCATCTCCATTATGCGGTCAAAGAGGTAACTGTGTCCCTTGAATATGTGCCTGTCCCTCTTCTGGTCCCATTCAAACACCACGTTCGTTATCAGTTCGTTCGTCTCGCCCTCAAAGCCGATTATCTCGGTGACCTCCTTTATACGCCTCACGTACTGGTCCCTGACCTTCGTGTAGGTGAGGATGACCACCTCGTTGAGAGCCGTGAGTAGAATACGCGGGGTGTTGATGGGCGGGTTCTCAAGGCGGTGAATCATGGACTTGATGGAATCCGCGTGCATCGTGGAGTAGGTGGTGTGGCCCGTGGCCATGGCCTGGAACATGACGTAGGTCTCGCGTCCCCTTACCTCTCCCACTATGATGTAGTTGGGACGCTGTCTCAGGGCGGCCCTGACCAGGTCGTACATGTCTATCTCTCCGGCCGCCTTGCCCGTGACGCCCTTCTCGCCCGCACCGCTCCTCGTGGTGCCGGGAATCCAGTTCTGATGGGGCAGGTTGATCTCGCGCGTGTCCTCCATGCTCACTATCTTGGCCGTTGGGGGGATGAAGATGGCCACCGCGTTGAGAGTCGCGGTCTTTCCGGTTGCAGGACCGCCGATGATCATCATGGAGTCGCCATGCTCCACCGCTATCCAGAGGTACGCCACGATCTCCGGCGATGCCGTGCCGTACTTCACGAGTTCCGTTGGGGTGAAGGGCTTCTCCTTGAAGCGGCGGATGGTGAAGGTCGCACCCCTCGTGGTGACCTCGCGTCCATAGGTTGCCTGAACTCTGTGACCCTCGGGGGTGGTGCCGTCCAGAATGGGGTCTGACACGGATATCTGCTTCCCGCACTTCTGCCCGAGGTACACTATGAAGGAGTTCAACTCCTCCTCATCAACGTACCTTATGGCTGTCTTTATTGATTCGTACTTCTTGTGGTAGACGAAGAGGGGTATATCCACGCCGTCGCACGATATGTCCTCCACGTTCTCGTCCTGTATTATGGGGTCTATGGCCTGATAGTTGATGAAGTCCCTTATTATGTAATACAGTATCTTGGCGTAGGTGATCCTGTCCAGGTGGACTCCACGCGATTCAAGATAACTTTTCACGCTCTCCTTCAGGAATTCCTCTTTATCCTTTTTGCTCCCGCTCAGATACCAGTCGTACCTGAGGACCTTTGAAAGTGCGTCCTTTATTCCGTTGAGTATGATCTTTTCCTTCTCGTCCAGAGGCGGCTCTATGACCTCGTACACGTACTCGTACTCCTTCGTGTTGTAAAGTATGCGGGCATAGGTGTAGGGCTTCTTTATGGGGTATATCTCTACGAGTTCCCACTCCTCGCCGGGAAGCGGCGGTATGGGCGTTATCTCCGAGCCGATCTCCCACGACGCCGACCCCTTGGGGGTCTTGATCTTCATCTGGTTCTTCTTGAATCTGGCGAGAACGACTCCCAGCCGGTCCTTTATGCTGGGCTTTGCCAGTTCCTCTTCCAGCAGCACCTCATCCATCAGCTGGACACCTCCATGTAGAGGTACACGTTGCGGATTTCAACATTCGTCACGTTGCTTATCGTGAGAGTGAGAACGTCGTTGTTCACTGTACCGGATATGCCGTAGTTGGACGAGAACCAGTCCTCCCACAGGTCCGGGTAGCGGGATTTTATCGTAACGTTGACATCCCCCTGTGGAAGCGCGTACTGCCTGTGCTCCGTACCGTAGAGCATCACCTTGATGAAGCGCGTCTCCACCCCCGCCGTGGCCTTTGAAGGCCCGTAGATCGTGTAAAGGTTCACTATGACAGTCCGCTGTGTGGCGTTGCCTAGGATGAGGAAATTCGGCTCCATGCGGAGAGTTGCGGTTCCCTTGTTCATGTTCTCCACGAAGAACGCCCCGCTCTCCAGGACCATCCTCTCCGGCACGTAGTACTTGTTGGGAGCGATGAACTCAATGTCTCCACCCGAAATTGATGATATGTTGTTGCCCGCGATGTCGGTGAAGTTGACCATGACGTAGTGCCCGCTCTCCGACCCAAGGAAGGTGTTTATGCTCAACTGCCCTATGGTGGGCGACGAGAAGCCCGGAACGCCGTCGGCTCCGAGTTTTATGGGCACGTAGGTGCTGAAGTTTGCGTTCTCGGAAAGGGCGAGTATGTCCATGACTGTTCTCAGGTATCCCATCTGTGCCTGGACCTGGTAATCGTGCTGCGCCTCATTCCCCTTCATGTAAACTGGCACGTACTGCGTGATGAATGTTGTCATGAGAAGCGTCACGAGGCTCAGCGCGAATATCATACCTATGGTTGAAGCAACACCCTCGTCCTTTCTCAACCTTCGCCTCTTCACCGGCATTTAGTATCACCTACAAAGCGGGCAATAACTATACATACCCGCGACTATATAAGGTTTGTTGTGGTCAGCACCGGAAGAAAAACGCTGTGTTTATATGGGTTCGCAGGCCTCGGAAAGAGGGCCATAGAGGCGGTCATGTCCATTCGCCCGGATACCCCTGTGGAGGCCGTTCACATAGACGTTGGAGACGAGGCGGTCCTCGCGTACGCGGACCTTCCACCCGGCATGGCCGCCGAGAGAGCCGGGTCCACGCTGGGAACCGGCGTGTGTGAGTGGGGTCTGGCCGTGTGGGGCGCCGGTGGCACAGGCGCGCGTCTGTCGTATCTTTTTCTCTCAATTGCCAGGAAAAAGGGCGCGTCTATGCTTTCCTTCGTGGTGACACCGTTCTCCTGGGAGGGACGAGACCTGGACCCATACACTCGGAAGTGCATGGAGCTCTTTCCGTACGTCCTCGTTGAAAACGACCTGCTGCTCAGATTTTATCCGCACCTACCCATGCTCCGCGCGCTGGAAAAGCCGTTTGAGTACCTGGTGCACCTCGCCGACGCCCTCAGCGCCCTTGGGCCCGGCTGCCTGCGCGATCTATCGGGCAGAGGTGGCGTGGGCTACGGGAGGGGGGTGGGTCGGGAAGGCGCAACCGTCTCGCTCCGCTCGGCCCTCTCCTCGCCGTTCGTGCATGGAGACAGGGTGGCACTCCTCCTCTACAGGGGCGACGACGAGGCGGCCATAGAGCGCGCACTCCGCGACATCCGCTGCGACCACGAGAATGTGCACTTCCTCCCCCCGCGGAAGGAGGGGGTTCACGAGACGTTTATTTTAACGACATCCTAACATTTATATGGGCTCAGTTGCATCATCTACGCGTGACGTGTGTCATATGCGGGGCGGATACCCCCAGGAACCTGTGCGGCATATGCTCCAGAAACGTTGCGTTAGATTTTCCTCTCCTGCTGAAATACCCGCGGGTTCTCTCCGAAGACAAGGTGCCCGACGAGGTCATGAGGAAATTCGGGAAGAAATACGAGGGCCGCAAACTCTACGTTGATTACGGAGACGTTCTCGTGGTGAACGAGATACTTCGGGCGTGGAACAGGGGCGAGATGTTTGAGGACCCGGGGTGCCTCGCGACGGTCGTCTGCATTTACATGCAGGACCAGTACGCCGACTATCTGAGGAACTTTGACCTGAGCGACGATTATTATCTGGAACTCGCGGAGAGGGTGGCCCGCGACATACTCGCTTCAAACGACAGGTGTGCCGAGGCGCATCACAATCTGGCCGTGATATACCTCCGCAGGAAGGACCACGACAGGGCACTTCACCACCTCGGCAAGCTCAACGAACTGCTGCCGGAGGACGTGCACTATATGATGATGCGCGGCGACGTCCTCAGGGAAATGGGCAGGTGGGGTGCGGCCATACAGGCCTACAACGAGGTGCTGAAGAGGGAGCCGGAGAGGGCCGAGGCGTGGAAGAAGATAGCCATGATACTCATGGACAAGGAGAAGTACGAGGAGGCGGAGAAGGTCTTCCTCAAGGCGCTGGAGATAGACAACAAGGACTGGGAGTCGTGGTATCTGAGGGGCGTCTGCCTGCGCAAGATGGGGCGGTGGGGCGGAGCACTGCAGGCCTTTGAGAACGCCATAGCCCTCAACCCGAGACACCGTGAGTCATACGTGAACGCCATAGGCATTGCCGAGGAGAGAGGGCTGAACGAGAAGGCGGATAAACTGCGCAAAAAATTCCAGCAGGCCACGGGTGGTGCCCTGTGAGCGTCCTTGACCACATAAAGGGGATGAGGGATGACGAATTCCACGCACTCTGCATAGACCTGGTGCGCGCCATGGGCCTGGCCGTGAGGAGCAGCGCCTACAGGGAGGGGGAGGTGGCCGTGGACGCCTCCATGGTCTCACCCGGTGGCGTTGAGAGATTCATACTAGTCTTCCTCCGGAAGGACGAGGTGGGGCTGGATGCGCTCAGGGAGACGGAGGAACTGGACACCGTGGAGGCGAAGTGGGTTGTCATTACCACGGGTAAGTTCACCCCTGAGGCGGTGGAGTACGGGAAGGACAGAGGAATCACGCTGGTTGACGGCGACGCGTTTGTGGAGATGCTCAGGACCTACGGACTGGAGTCGCGCGTGAAGGAGGAGGAGTTCCGCAAAAAGGTCCGCGAGGGTTCCTTCCTCCCCAGCGCGGGCGAGTACGACAGGCAGATAGAGTGGGCCCGCGAGTTTCTGGAATCCGGAAACTACAGGAAGGCGGACGAGTACGTGGAACGCGCCCTCGCCGTCAAGAGGACGCCCGAGGCGCTCCTCATCAAGGGCAAGATACTCTTCAACATGGGCAGGGAGGAGGAGGCGGTGGAATACGTCTCGGAGGCCATAGACCTGTCTCCGGACGACCCNGTCATCTGGTTCCAGTTCGGCGAGATGCTGCAGGAGAAGGGGATGGAGGACGAGGCGCTGGAGGCCTACGAGCGCGCTCTCAGGATTGACCGCGATTACTACCCCGCATGGATCAACAAGGGGCTCATACTTCACTCCCGCGGGCTGCTGGAGGAGGCGCTCATCTGCTATGAGAATGCCCTGCGCGTTGCGCCCAATCTGCCCCACGTGTGGAACAACAGGGGCGTGGCCCTCAAGGACCTCGGAAGGAAAGACGAGGCCCTCATGAGCTACGACAGGGCTCTGAGCATAGACCCCAAATTTTACGAGGCGCACCTCAACAAGGCGATTCTCTACTACGAGTCCAGGGCATATCAGAGGGCGCTCAACAGCGCGTATTACTGCACGCGCCTGCGCGAAGGCGACCCCCGGGGATGGGCGGTCCTGGCCATGACACAGTACGAGCTGGGCGACTACGCGGAGGCCCTCAAAAGCGTGGAGAAGGCGCTCACCCTCGCCCCAACGGACCCGGACCTGAGGGAGCTGAAGGAGAAGATAGAGAAGAAACACCGCAGGACAGAGGAGGAGAGGGAAAAGAATCTCCAGAGGGAGCTGGAGGAAAAGGAGCGCGAACTGGAGGCGGTGAGACGCGCCAAGGAGAAGGAAATGGCCGAACTACAGAGGAAACTTGAGGAGAGGGAGAAGACCCTCTCGCAATTGGAACGCGAAAAGGAGGAACTCAAACGCAGGATAGAGGAGATGCAGAGGGCCGTTGAGGAGGGCAGGGAGAGCGAGGGTGAAGTGGAGGCGTTGAAGGAGAAACTCGCATCTCTGGAAAACGAGAGGAGAAAACTCGTTGAAAAGGTGGTATCGTTTCTCAGGGAGAGGGGCGTTGAGGTGCCGGAGAACGTCTACGAGATGTCGCCTGCGGAGATTCTGGAACTGCAGCTCAGGGCGCTGGAGGGAATGAAACCCGCCGGCGGAGATGAGGAAGTCCTTAAAAAATACGATGAGATCCTGGCCGAACGGCCTGGTGATTCACGCGTGCTGTTCTCCAAGGCGCTTTATCTGTACTCCGAGGGGCGTCTGGAGGAGGCCCTTGAGCCGCTGGAGGCGATACTGTCTGCCGGTGAGAGCGATGCCGCACGCCTCCTCTACGAGAAAATCCGCTCCGAATTAGGCGGGATCAAGGAGTTGAGCGGCAACGAGGCCATGCTCTATCTCAACCTGGACAGATGCGACGATGTGGTAGAGGGCGTTCCCCCGACCTCCAGCGACGCTCTCGCCCAACTCGCTCGCGGCATAGCCCTGTATGTGAAGGGCGATGTGGAGGGGGCGAAGGAGGCGTTCAAGCGCGCGGTTGCGATAGACCCCGGTATGGAAGAGGCCCGCCTTAACCTCAATTTTCTGGAGGGATCCTGATGGCTGATGTTCTGTGGGGAAAAACGGTCGCGAAGGACATCAGACGGGAGATCAGGGATAAACTATCTGGAAAAGGCCTCAGAATGGCAGCCGTGGTGGTCGGCATCCATGGCGATGCGATGACCTACATACATCAGAAACTCCGCTGGGGGAAGAAACTGGGCGTTGAAGTGGAGGTGGACACGCTTCCGGGAGATGCGTCCGAGGGCGAGATCATCGCAGAGGTGCGCTCCCTGGGCGAGAGAGATGACATACATGGCATAATCGTTGAGCGTCCGATTCCACCGGGCACGGACTATGCGAGGGTCGTGGCCGCCATACCCCCGGAAAAGGACCTGGACGGCATGCATCCCCATAATCAGGGACGTCTCGTGTACGGGGATGAGGCGCTGGCGCCTCCCACGGCCATGGCGAGCGTGGAGATTCTGGAGAGGAACGGCATATCCCTGGAGGGAATGAGATGTGCGGTGGTGAACCGCACGCCCGTGGTTGGCCGTCCCCTTGTGAATCTCCTGCTGAACAGAAACGCTACACCGACTGTTGTGCACACCCGGACGGGGAACCCGGCGGAGATACTGAAGGGGGCAGACGTGATATTCGTGGCTGTCGGCGCGCCCGGATTTCTCAGGGCCGACATGGTCTCGCGGGATAGCATCGTTGTGGACGTGGGCATCAACGTCGTGGATGACCGCGTGGTCGGAGATGCTGACCCTGAGATATACGAGATCGTGAAGGCCTACACGCCCGTGCCGGGTGGAGTCGGCTCGCTGACCACGGCCCTTCTCTTCAGGAACCTCCTTCACTGCGCAACCCTTCAGGGGGTCATCTGACCATGGACCTTCTCCAGGTGATACTGCTGGGTGCCCTTCAGGGCATAACCGAGTGGTTGCCCATCAGCAGTTCCGGTCACCTCGTTCTCCTGCAGGAGATGTGGGGCGTAAGCGGGGATAGAACGCTCCTCACGGCGGTGCTTCACCTCGGCACCCTTGTGGCCGTTGTGCTATACTTTCGCCGGGACATATGGAATGTCATAACATCCGCCCTGAGGGGTGACCGAAAGGAGGCTCTGCACATCGTCGTAGGCAGCGTGCCCATATGCGTAGTGGGCTTCCTACTCAAAGATTACATTGAATCGGCGTTCTCAACGCTCATACTCGTGGGAGCCCTATGGATTATAAACGGCATTTACCTCCTCACATACCCGCGCCGCGGAGAAGGGGGTCGCGATGTGTCCCTGAAAAGCGCGGTGTTCATCGGACTGGCACAGGTCGCCGCGCTGCTTCCCGGCATATCGCGTTCCGGGGTCACCATAACAACCGGGGCGCACATCGGCGTTGAGCGGGTGCGCGCCGCGAAGTTCTCCTTCTACATATCCCTCATCCCCCTGGCGGGCGCCACGCTGTTCAAGGCGGGGAGCGATGCCGGTGCCTTTGAGCCAATTTACCTCGTAGGGTTCGTGGTTTCGCTCATCGTCGGGTACCTTTCCATCTCGCTGCTGATGTATACGGTTCGGAAGGTTCGTTTTCAGTACTTCGGCATATACACTATCGCGCTCGGCCTTCTCACAGTAGCGTATACGCTCCTGTCGTGAGCATGTATATTACAATGCCCGCCGCGAGCACGCCCGCGTTGATCGTCACCACCGACTTCTTGTAATCCAGCCCGAAGAGATGCGCAACGAGGCTCCCCGTCCACGCCCCCGTCCCCGGGAAGGGCACGGCCACGAAGAGGAAGAGGGCGAGTTCCTCCCACCGCTCCACGCTTTTGGCCGCTCTCCTCCTCGTCCTCTGAAACACGGCGTCCATGATGCTCTTTATGCGGGGGAACCTGGAAAAGTACGCCTCCGCCCACCTAAGCAGCGGTATGAGAAGAGGCGAGACAAACGAGTTCGCCGCGACGGAGACGATGAACACCTCCACGGGAGGCAGACCCAGCACGAGTATCCCATAGGGTATGGAGCCCCTGAGCTCCGCGATGGGCGAGAGCGCGATGAGCACGACCTGTAGCCAGGGATTCATAGGGCATCACCCCTGACGGCTATGTTGAGCGAGCGCATGAACTCCCTGAAGATGTCCAGGACCTCCGGCCTCACATCCCTGCTCCTCACGACCACCTCGTACCTGCGCATCGTGGCCTTCACGGTGCCGAGGTGCTCCGTACCGCGGAACACGTGGTATCCAGCCGGGAATCTATCTCTGAACGCGAGGGATATCATATCGTGCGGGTGCAGAACGAACTCCCAGTCGGGCGGAAAGCGCACCTTCTCCACCAGTTCAAGCGCCTCCCGTGTGGTCCACCAGAGGTGCATGTCGTTCTTCAGGAAGAAGCCCTTCACGGCGATTCCACCTCTCTCGCAGTCGCGCAGCGCCGCGAGCGCCTCCCGCGCCGATATGAAGCCGCCCGTGTACCTCTCCACCATGCTCGGATTGACGAATCCCATCCTGTGCAGGAAATCCTCCACGAATTTTCTCACGGCGTAGTCCCTCCCGTACTTTCTCCTCACGGGGATGTACCTCTTCTCGTGGTCCATCAGGAGATGGGTGGACCTGTAGAGGGCATTTAGTGCCTCCCGCGTTCTCTCGTAGCCCAGAGGGGATCGCTCGCACAGCGTCTCCCTGCTCCACATGGGGTGCGAGTTGACGAGCGCCATGACGACCTTCATTCTGTCCGTGATCTCCACGTCCTTTATCGCTTGGATGAGAGCGGCTGTCTCCCTGTCCATGTAGGTGACCAGCGGTGGTATACCCATGCCCCTGTAAACCATACCGGATTTGAAGTACTTTTCCAGCGGCGTCCTGCGGACGCATCTAATGGCGGCTTCCATATCACTCCTGAGTCCGTGGAGCGCGCGGACCGCTTCCAGAGGGCTCTTGAACCGCGAGTCCACGTGCACCCCCTGCGTCCAGAGCACAAGGGAGAAGAACTCCTCCCACGTGAAAACCTCGGTGGAGACGTTCCCCCACGCATACCACTCGCCGACCCTTCTGTATCCCCTCCTCAGGGCGCTCCTGGACAGGTTTGAGGGCGCGATGACCCTCACATCCGCGCGGAAGAACCCCGTGTCGCGAAGCCACGTCGTCCATGCGTCCGCATCGCCTATGGCCTCCGTCAGGAGGACGAAGCCGTCTCTCTCTTCCACAAGGGCCGCACCCCTTATCTCGCCGCCGTCCACCAGCAGGTAGTTGAAACCCCTGCCGAACCTCTCCAGTATCTCGGGGGCCATGGGGTAGGCGATGACGTCACGGGCTGAGATGACAGCCCTCCTCACGCCGCCACCCGCTCTGATATCCTCCTCAGCCGCAACGAGGTATTCACCGCGTTCCGTGAGCACGCGCCTCAGGTGCTCAGCGGTGACGAGCGCCTTCAGGACGGCGTCGCAGTGCTCGCCCAGCGCGTGCAGCAGGAAGTCCCTCCTCAGCGGTCCGATGGCCCTGATCAGCGCGAAAGGCAGGGCTGCGGGGTCGCCGCCCTCCACATCCGGCGAGGGAACGTATCGCCTTCCGTCCTCCCCCGGGGTGAAGCCCCGCAGCAGGTAGAGGTTTCTCTCCAGTTTCATCAGGGAGGGCTTCGCCCCCCTCAACGCGCGGGATATCTTTCTCGGCGTGTCCAGCCCCCTCCTGATGTGCTTCAGAACCTCTCTATCCAGGTCGTCCATCTCCTCTCTCCGGAAGTGCGGGATGAAGAGCGGCAGGTGTTTCCTGTGTATGTAGAAAAGCGCGTTTCCGAGGAAACGACCCAGGAGTATCTCGCCGTCCATTCTCATTCTCTCCCACTCCTCCCAGGAGAACTCCCGACACCTCAGGAAGACGTCATGGGGATGCGACGCTATCAGGTACCTCTCAAAGTACTCCTCCACGGTGTCCACCGGCTTCATCAGTTTCTCAAACCTGTAGAGCCTGATGCCCTCCTCACCCCCCGCCGTGGCGCCCCTGAGGGCTCTGTAGTCCGTAGAGAGCATGTACTGCGTGCCCAGCGAGGGCGTAAACCTTCCCTCCACCACGAGTCCCTCATCCACCAGCGATGCCAGCGCCTCCTCCACATCGCCCCTCTTCGCGCGCAGATGGCCAGCGAGCTCCTCCGCAGTCATGGGGCCGAAGGTCGAGAGGGTTCGCAGTATGAACTCGCGGAGCGCCGCCTCTCTGTTCGCCCTCCCCGGACTGCACCGCTCCCACCGGAACCTCGTGCCCTCCATGCCGCATCTCACCGCGAGGTAGCACCGCGCCATCTCCCTGAGGAGCGCGGCCGCGTCCCTCACCTTCACCTTGAGGAGACGGGCGATCTCTTTGGAGGTGAGACAGCCCTCCCACTCCGGGTACTCCCTCTTCGGCTCCGCCGCGTAGAGCGCAGCGGCGAGCGGCAGGTCCTCCCTGCAGACCCACCTGATGCCGGCGGGCGTCCACACGCCGCACAGCGCCCCGGAGTTTATCGCGCCAATTACGGCATCCCTCACCTTCTCGCCTCCGAAGGCATAGGGCGTTCTGACCCCCTCTCTCAGCAGGTCCGCCATGCCGGCGCGCCGGACGAATTCCACCACGTCCCCCGGGTCCTCTATCTCGCCCACCTTCGCGCGGAAGTACCCCTCCACAGCCTCCTTCTCAAATTCTCCCCTGAGCGCCTCCTCGCCCAGCACGCGGCGGAGTATCCTCATCTGCAGTTCCCTCAGGAGGGCGGTCCTGTCCTCCATGAGCACTATGTCCGAGACCCCCGCGAGTATTATGGAATGGGCGAAGACGCTCACCTCGGGGCTGTAGTCCTTCGTGACCACCTCCACGCGCCCCTCCTCTATCCACCTCAGCACCTCCTCCGCGTGCCCTATGTCCATGGCGATGTTGAATATCTCGTTGTACGTCTCCTCTATGAGGGGGAAGTCCATGTCCGCGAGGGCGTCCAGTATGCGCTCGCTCCTCAGCTGCTGCCTCGCCACGGTGATGCTCGAGCCCTTGTACCTCCTCAGCACCATGAGGCCGCGCACGGCGCAGTGCCTGAACCTCTGCTTGAACAGCTCCGTGTTCCTTATGGCGTTTCTCAGATAGTCCTCTAAATTGTCCGGCGTGACCGCCCTCACCAGCTCCCCTATCGGCACCTCCTTGGATAGCGTGAGCATGAAGCCGTCGTCCGTGACGGAGAGCCTGCACGACGCGTTCCAGAGATGGGAAGCCGCATATGCATACGCGCGCGAGAGCGCGTCGTTTACCCTCCTCCCGAAGGGGTAGTGGAAGATGATGTTCCTGCGCCCCTCCTCGTCCACGTAGCCCTCCACGAACAGCCGGCGGTCTGTCGGCACGACATCGGCCATCTGCTCCTCCACGTACGAGGAAATGCTCCTAGCCGCGCCTTCATCCAGATTGTACTCCTCCATCAGCCATCCCACCACGTCCTCGCCCCTTTTGAGACGATCCTCCACGGCCCCCCTGAACCTCGCCACCTCCATGCTGAGGTCGAAACTACGCGGGAGCATCTCGCCGGCCCACGAGGGCACGGTGGGCTTTCTCCCCCCCGCGTCCCGGACGTACATGCGCGCACCCCTGCGCGATATGAACTCGTAGGTGCGCGAGCCCAGAACGAATATATCGCCCGGCTTCAGGTTCTCCACGAACTTCTCGCTCAGCTCCCCTATCCTCCTTCCCGTGGAGGTGTAAACGGTGTAGTCCGCCTCGTCCGGAATCGTGCCCACGTTGGTGAAGTATATCATCCTCGTTCCTCTTTTTCTACCAAAGACCCCGTCCCTCTCGTCCATCCATATCTTCGCGTAGGAGGACTCCTCCTCCATGGACCCGGCGAGGTAGCGGAGCACCCCCATGAAGGTCTCGTAGCTCAGATTTCTGTAGCAGTATGACCTGCGGACCAGTTCGTACGCCTCCCTGATACCCCACCGCCTCTCGAGGGACATGCCGACAAGCACCTGCGCCAGCACGTCCAGGCAGTTCTGCGGTATGGATATCCTGTCTATCTTCCCCTCGCGAGCGCACTTCACGAGGACGGCGCACTCCACAAGGTCGTCCATCTCTAGCACCATGAAGCGGCCCTTTGAGATGTCCATGTACTTATGGCCGCTGCGCCCTACCCTCTGTATCCCCTTCGCCACGCTCTTGGGCGACCCTATCTGCACCACGAGGTCTATGTACCCTATGTCTATTCCCAGCTCCAGCGAGGTGGAGGTCACCACGACTTTCAGATCGCCTCTCTTGAGACGCTCCTCCACGTCCAGCCGTATCTCCTTGCTGAGCGAGCCGTGGTGCGCCTCCAGCTTCTCTATCCCCCTTTCCCTGAGGCGGTAGGCGACGCGCTCCGCGCCGCTCCGCGTGTTCGTGAACACCAGCGTGGTCCTGTGCTCGTTTATCATCTCCACCAGGAGGTCGTACATGCGCTCCGTCGCGTAGTCGTAGGAGGCGGTGTGGAGGTTCTCCACCGGCGTGATGACCTTCAGGTCCATCCTCTTCTTCACGTCCACCTCCACCACGTTGACGTCGCGGCCCACCCCCACGAGGTACTGCCCTATCTCCTCTATGGGGGCCTGCGTGGCGGACAACCCTATCCTCACGATGCCCGGGCTGAGCGCCTGCAGCCGCTCCAGGTTCAGCGAGAGCATCACACCCCTCTTGTTCCCCGCAACCTCGTGGACCTCGTCAACTATGACCCACTTCACCTTCTGGAAGGCCATGCGGAAGCGGGGCGCGGTCAGGGCGAGGCTCAGCGACTCCGGGGTGGTGATGAATATGTGCGGCGGTCTTTTGAGATGCCTCTGCCTCTCCGCCTGCGAGGTGTCCCCCGACCTGACGCCGACCCTGATCCTCGGGACCTTGACACCCTTCCTCTCCGCGAGGGCGGTTATCTCCTGGAGAGGCACCTCCAGGTTGCGGTGTATGTCGTTGGCGAGGGCCTTCAGGGGGGATATGTAGACGCAGTATATCCTGTCCTCCAGCCGCCCCTCCTTCGCCAGGATGAACAGTTCGTTTATGATGGAGAGAAATCCCGCCAGCGTCTTCCCGCTGCCCGTGGGCGAGGACACGAGCACATGCTCACCGCGGTGGATGAGGGGTATCGCGTACTTCTGCGCCTCCGTGAAGTCCGTGAAACGGGAGAAGAACCACTCCTCCACCAGCGGGTCAAGGAGCGACCTGATCTCCTCCGTCTCGTACGGCTTCTCCACTCTCCTTATCATTATCAACCCTCGCCTGCCGACGGGAGGCGGATACGTAGAGAGGTGAACGTTATTAAATCTTTTTATCCCCGATGCACCCGCACATGTTCTCCACGTCGCTGATGTGGATCTCCACCACCATCTCCCTCCAGATGGGGTCGGCCCTCCACAGGGCGACGCAGTCCCTCTCCGCCAGCCAGTGCGCCTCCTCCACGTCATAGCCCATCGCCCTGTACTCTATCTCCCTGAGTTCGTGGTACAGGATGTACTTCTCGTATTTCCTCCACCTCTCCGAGATCCATATCTCGTTGAGCGGAATGCCCAGCCGCTCCCCCGCCGGCGGGCATATTCTCCGCCCCTCGTAGAGCACGTTGTAGCACGCGTTGTAATCCCTTATCACCTCGTGGGGGACGTAGACGAGTTTCCAGCCCCGTCTCCTGAGCTCCCCGTGCAGGTCGTCCATGGCGCTCCCATGGGGGTGGGGCGGTAAAACCGTTTTGGGACGGATACGCAATAACGCGTTATGCCATAACCGATTGTTAATTTCCTGCAGAGGCGCGAACTTCGGAGGAAATCTTAAATAGAGCCGTGTCCAAACCATTCATATAGGTGGGTGGCACCATGAAGATCACGGTGTATGATGGGTTGAACACCATCGGAGGAAACAAAATACACATAGAAGAAAACGGACACGGTCTTTTTCTGGACTTCGGGAAGAACTTCGCTAGGTACAAGGAGTACTACAAGGATTTTATGAAAGAGAGAGCTGTCAGGGGCATATATGATTTGTGGCATCTGGGGCTTATTCCAAAGCTCAACATATACCGGGAGGATCTGATTCCCGGAGACCTAAATGTCTCCACCTATCCAAAGATCCCTGTGGATGCAGTTTTGATAAGCCACGCTCACCTAGATCACGCTGGAAATGCGTTCCTCCTCAAAAAGAATATACCTATTGTGTGCTCCTCATACACTATAGCCATACTCAAAGCTATGATGGACACCGCTCAGGGAAGCGGATTTAATGTGGACCTGCCGTACTACGCGGTTAGATATGACAATAAATCGAAAACATACAACTGTAAATACGAAAGCAAAAGAGATCGTGAGGGTTGTATTCTTCTCTCTGATGAAGATGAACCTTATTCCTCTAGAGATATCATATTGTTTAGAAAGAACTACAAACTCATCGAATTTCTAAAACACCGAGATCAGGAAGAGTCAGATAATGGAAAGCCCATTAAGATGGATGATAGTAAAGTGAAAATCCTAGATGAGGTGTGCTTGGGATTTGAGATTACGCAGTATGCTGTGGATCATTCAATATGCGGCGCAACCGCCTACATTGTCGAGGGTGATGTTACCATTGCGTACACAGGTGACTTCCGACGGCCCAATTGCAAGGAGATGAAAAACTTCATCCGTGATGCAAACGGTGTTGATGTTCTGATTATTGAGGGCACGAGGGTGAGCAAAAAGGGTGATGAAGCAACAGACAACATCACCGAGACAGACGTCTATAAAAATGCGTGTGGGATAGTGGAGGATGCAAAAGGGCTGGTGGTGGTGTATCTGCCTCCTCGCAATTTTGAGAGGTTTGATATATTCAAGAAAGTAGCGAAGATGACTGACAGAGAACTCGTTGTGACCCCAAAGATGGCATATTTCTTGGAAGCGCTCAGATACGTGGACGACGATGACAGGTTGAAGGATGTCCGCATATACAGACCATTCAAAGGTAAGGAGTATATGTGGGAACAGATAACAGTTTTCCAGAACGGAAATAGAGATAATGAGATATCCCGCTGTCATATAAAAGATGAACCTGAAAAGTATATAATGTGTCTGACACTATATGAAATGGCGTATCTGCTGGACATCATGCCAGAAAACGGAACATATATATACTCCTTTAGCGAGGCGTACAACGAGGAAGAGGAGCTTAACTTTCAGGTGTTGTGGAACTGGTGCAGGAGGTTCAATTTCGAGGTCCATGGGTTCAGCATAGATGAAAACGGTACTGTGAAGTACAGCAAAGGCCTTCATGCCTCAGGGCATGCCTCAAAGGAGGACCTTATAAAGGTCATAGAGGAAATAGACCCAGAACACATAATACCGGTGCACACTGAGAACCCTGGATGGTTCGCCGAGATGTTTGGGGATAAGGTTGTGGAGATGAAAGAGGGCAAATCTTGGGAGATAGGGGCTTAAACTTTGATGTTACCCAAACCCCTTCGCCCCACCAACCTTTTTAACCACCCTCTCAGATACCCTCCCCGTGTTTCCCCGGGACAGGATGTTTTACAGGTTCGCGGCGTACGGCTTCCTGAAGAACCTCCGGCTATTTGACCCATTCATCATTCTCTTCTTCCTGGACGCGGGGCTCTCCTTCACGGAGATCGGNCTCCTTTTCGCCGTCCGGGAGATATCCACGAACATCCTGGAGATACCCACGGGGGTGTTCGCCGACACCTTCGGCCGGCGGCGGACCATGGTACTCTCTATGGGCTCGTACATACTCTCCTTCGCCCTCTTCTA
>MTNG01000096.1 GCA_002011395.1 Candidatus Aciduliprofundum sp. JdFR-45 | reverse complement strand
CTATCATCTTCTTTGCGATGCTCCTCACGTCCTCGTCCGGGGAGGCGCGGACGACATCCCTCTTCATGACCTGTCCCACCTTCACCCGGCATCACCTCTTGAGCGCGAGTATCCTGAGTTCGTTCCACTTGACGTCGTGCTTTATCCCCCTACGCGCAAGGAACTCGCTGACCCTCTCCGTTATCTTCACAATCTCGGCGCTGTGAACGCCCCTGTGGAAGTACATCTGCGGGCTCTTCGTGAGCGGGAAGACCATCTTCATCTTGCTGCCCCGCAGATACCCCTCCGGCTTCCTGTCCGCCTTTATATCGCGCATATTCAGCTCCAGATATATCCTGTACATCTCCTCCTCGTACTGCCGCGACTCCTCCAGAAACAGGCGCAGGAGATCGGGGAAAACCTCCTCAAGGTCCTTCCATCTGAACCCCTTTTTGAACACTATGTGCCCGCTCCACGTGCGCTTCCTCTGCATACCTCTCCCTATCCACTGCAGGGTGTTAAAACTTTCGGAGAGGACAACACAAATTTTATAAACCAACGCGTCATGCTTCCCTCATCACTCCGGGAAAATAGTCACCCGGTCACATATCACGCTCAACAGAATCACATCATCCCGTCAGCGTGGTGTGAGGGAATAAGGTGCCGCAGCATGCGGTGTAAGGTGACTATTTTCTCGGAGTCGGGACGAGAGGTGATGCGCATGTACATGGACCCGCAGTCAATGAAGTACGTGATAAAGGCCAAGATAGTGGCAGAAGGGGTTGTTGAGCGCCCGGACGTCGTGGGCGCCATATTCGGGCAGACTGAGGGCCTCCTGGGGGAGGAACTGGACCTCCGGGACCTTCAGAAGAGCGGGAGGATAGGCAGGATAGAGGTTGAGATAAAGTCCCACAAGGGAAAGTCAGAGGGACACATACTCGTGCCCTCCAGCCTTGACCAGATTGAGACCGCCATAATAGCGGCGGCCCTGGAGACCATAGACCGCGTTGGACCGTGCAAGGCCCACGTGGAGGTAATATCCATAGAGGACATACGAGCCAGCAAGAGGAGGAAGATCATAGAGAGGGCGCAGGAACTCGCAAAGCAACTTCTGGAGCAGAACAAGTCCATAACGGAGGACCTGGTCAACGCTGTGCGCGGAATAATAGAGAGCGCAGAGATAATCACCTACGGCGAGGACCGCCTGCCCGCGGGGCCCAACGTGCCGACCTCGGATGCCATAATAATTGTGGAGGGGCGGAGCGACGTCCTCAACCTGCTCAGGTACGGCATAAAGAACGCCATAGCGGTGAACGGCACGAGCATCCCGGAGACCATAATAAAACTGTCACGCGAGAAGGTGGTCACGGCGTTTCTGGACGGCGACCGGGGCGGAGACCTCATACTCAAGGAGCTGCTGCAGGTCGCCGACATTGACTTCGTCACCCGCGCACCGCAGGGCTACGAGGTGGAGGAGTTGACGTACAAGCAGATCATAAAGGCCCTGCGCAACAAGATGCCCGTGGACCAGTACCTTGCCCTCCACGGAATGACCGAGGAACTGAAGAGTTTGGAGGAGAGGAGGAAGGCGGAGGAGGTGCACCTCCAGCCGCCACCCGAAGAGGAAAAAAAGCCAGAAAAGCAGGCGAGAGGACGTAAGAAGAAGGAGGAGAAGAAACTCCGGGACGAGGAAAAACTCCTTCAGGATGCAGCGTCCCGCAAGGTGGCACTGCTCGTGGACGGCGATATGAAGGTCGTGGCCGAGTACCCCATCGGCGAACTCGTGGAAAAATTGGCGTCGGAAGATGTTGAGGCAGAGGCGCTGGTTCTGGGAGGCGTTGTATCTCAGCGGTTGATTGACGTTGCTCACAGGAAGGGCATCAAGAAGATATACGCGTACCGCCTGGGCAACGTGACCAAAAAACCGGCTGACCTGAAGGTCATCACGCTGGGCAATAACGGGAGAAAATGATGCTGGATGATATTGATACAACGGAGGACGTGGCGATACCGGACGACCCCTTTGAGCGTGTTATAGGGCAGGAAACCGCCGTGGAGATAGCCCGAATAGCTGTCAGGCAGAGGAGGCACCTTCTGCTCGTCGGTCCGCCCGGCATAGGCAAGTCCATGCTGGCCCAGGCCATGGCGCTGTACCTCCCCCCACCCAGGCAGGAGATACGCGTGGTCCACAACCCGCAGAATCCGGAGAGGCCCTTCGTGGAGATAAAGACACGCGAGGAGGTGGAGAGGGAGAAGCGCGAGGTGCTGGGGGCGGAGGGACACACCATAGCCCCCGAGGAGGCACCGCCCCGAATAGCCCAGCAACTCGGCTTCCTCTGCTCCTCCTGCGGGATGTACTCTCCCCCGGACGAGGTCATCTGCCCGAAGTGCGGCAGGCCCAAGGCGGGCCCACAGCCCGGCAACCCCTTCGGCGACCTGTTCGCCGCCATAGGGGCCACCATCGGCATCGCTTCATTCCCGACCCGCGTGACGGCCACACGCAGGGCGGGGGACGGAAAGGAGGAGGTCATCGTCTACGAGCGGGCGGGCGACCGCATAAGGGTGCTCGACGAGAAGGCGCTCCAGAAGAGGAGGGAGATAGAGAGGCGCAGCCCTCACAAGGTGATCGTGCCCGTGAACCGAAATCCATTCGTGCTGGCCACGGGGGCGAGCGAGACGGAGCTCTTGGGAGATGTCCGCCACGACCCCTACGGGGGGCATCCGCAACTCGGCACGCCCCCCTACGAGCGCGTTGTGCCGGGCGCGATCCACGAGGCGCACGAGGGCGTGCTCTTCATAGACGAGGTGACCCAACTGGGCCATCTCCAGAGGTATATACTCACCGCTATGCAGGAGAAAAGGTTCCCCATAACGGGGCGCAATCCGCAGAGCGCCGGCGCGAGCGTCAGGGTTGACGACGTCCCCGCGGACTTCATACTCGTGGCGGCGTGCAACATACAGGACGTACCGCACATACTCTCGCCCCTGCGGAGCAGAATACAGGGAGAGGGTTACGAGGTTCTCATGAACACCGTGATGCTCGATACAGAGGAAAACAGAGCGAAATACGCACAGTTTGTGGCGCAGGAGATAGCAATGGACGGGCGCATTCCCCCGGCCACGAGGGAGGCCATAATGGCGGTGATAGAGGAGGGGCGCAAGAGGGCACGCACCATGGACGGCGCCCGTGATTCGTTAACCCTTCGTCTCCGCGAACTGGGGGGCGTGATAAGGGCCGCGGGAGATATGGCCATCATGAACGGCGACCCTTACATAGAGAGGAAGCACATAGAGGCGGCCGTGAGAATAGCCAGGCCGGTGGAAGAACAGATAAAGGAGAGATACGGCACACTGGCCCTCGGCGTGCGACAGGAGCTCAGCCCGATTCAGCGCGAGATGGGCTATTACTACTGGAACGACACGCCCGGGGATTACCACGTCTGATTCAGTCCAGCCCCTCGGGGCACATTATGCGCGACACGTAATCCACGTAATCCCTGAGGAACAGTTCCTCCACGAATATCTCGTAGTGAATCGTTGATATGTCGTATCTCTTAACAAGTTCCTCTATGGTGTCGTCTATCTGATGCACGGACCTCGCATAGAACACGCCGTAGATGGTGGGCGGGTCGCTGAAGACGTCCGTCCTCCACAGGTTCTCAAACTCCTTGCGCATCCTCGCCTCCTGAAGCGTCTTGTGCGTCTCTATGAAGAGGGAGAACCATATCGTCTCCAGCGTCTTGGGTCTGTTGACGACCGGGCCAATCCTCATCACGCCCTGCTCCACCATGCGCTCAAGTCTGTTCGCAACGGTTTTGACCGACACGCCCACGACCTTTGAGAGGACTTTCAGAGGCATTCTCCCGTCGTTCTTCAGCGCTCTGATGATCCTCCAGTCGGTCCTCTTCATTTTGGGAGGCGTGCGGGCTTTCGGATATCTGTATATCTTCATCTCGTAAGCACCCACCAGGTCCTTAACCAGGAGCAGTTTGCTCTCCAGGTCATCCTCGTTGAAGTACCAGAACTCACCATAGTACCTGCCTCCGAGGCACGAGACCAGGTGCATCATGCCCTTTACCTTCTTGAGGCTGTTGAGAACCTCCTCCCTGTGCTTTCTCGTCCTTATCTCAACCACTGCGCTCGGAACAGGGACCACCCGCGGATTTATGAATACGCTGAAGCCCTCAAGTTCGCCCCGCCGTATCATCTGCTCTACCCTTCTCTTAACCGCGTTGCCGGAGAGACCTATTTCCTCTCCGACCTGGTAGTACGGCTTTCTCCCGTCCTCCCATAGCACCTTCAATATGTTTATGTCTGTAGGGTCCATAATGGGCATATAGAGCACAACTAAATAAATTTTTTCCTCTTTTTTAGTTCCGCATGAGATAACAAGCCATATACCGGATTTATTGCCAATTTTTTACCTTTTTCTGTCGCTACATTCTTATATTATTTTAGAATATTGGAAATAGAGGTGATGAGCATGATGGAAGTGCTGTACATAGGCAAGATCCGAATGCTGGAAATGCTGAAGAGGCGCAGGACGAAGTGATGACTCCGGCCCCCCCGGGGGCCTGCCGTCTCTGAGCTTTTATTTTTGATTTATGGTCCTCTATCTCAGCACCATCTTCGCGTCCACAACCACCGCCCCATCCTCCCGCACGAAGACGGGGTTGAGGTCCATCTGCTCGATGAAGTCGGAGAGGTCCATGGCCATATCGGAGACCCTCAGGAGGAGTTCCTTCAACCCCTCTCTGTCAACCTTTATCCCCCTGAACCCTTCCAGCACCTTCCTGCCCTTTATCTCGGTGAGCATGTCCTCGGCGTCGTCCTCATCTATGGGGAGCACGCGGAAGGTCACATCCCTGAACACCTCGGTGAATATACCGCCGATGCCGAACATTATCGCCAGGCCGAAATCCCTGTCCCTGAGCACGCCCACTATCACCTCCACGCCGCTCTTCTCCATCTCCTCCACGAGGACCGCCGCTCCGGGGAACTTACCCCTTATCTCTTCCACCGCGACCTTTAACTCCTCCTCGTTTTTCACCCCCAGGATCACGCCTCCCACGTCCGTCTTGTGGAGCACCTCCGGCGACGAGACCTTGACGGCCAGGGGATAGCGAAGGTCCACAGGTCTGTACTCCTCCAGCACCTCGTACCGCGGGACCCTTATGCCGTAGTGCTTCAGGATGGCCTTCACCTCGTGCTCCGCCAGCGCCTTCCTTCCGAGATTCCTGATGAACTCCACCGGGTCGTTCATTTCCGCACCCTCCTGAGATAGTCCCCCCTTACCTTGAGCGCCTTCAGGGCCTTCACGGTCCTGAGTATGCTGGGATAAACGGGCACCTTCCTGCGTTCGAACTCCCGCATCATCCGCTGTGAGTACTCGCCCCCTATCACCCCCACGACGATGGGCTTCTCGCCTTCCTTCATCCACCGGGCCACTATGTCCACCAGACGCTCGCTCACAAGCGGCGTCTGGAAGAGGGCGTAGAGTATTATGCCGTCCACGTTCGGATCCCCCATGAGGGCGCCTATGGCCGCGTCGTAATCGCTCTCGTCGCCCGAGGCGGTCATGTCCACGGGGTTCTCCACCGAGGCGAAGGGAACGAGTTCCTTCCTCAGTTCCTTCTTCGTCTCCTCCGATAGGTCGGCCATCCGGAGCCCCATACCGGGGTCCGAGCCCTCTATGTAATCGGTGGTCACCACGCCCACTCCGCCGGCGGTGGTGATCACGCCCACCCTCTCCCCGAACATGGGCTTCCCGTACGCCAGCGCGCGTGCGTAGTCTATGATCTCCACCTCGTCGTAGGCCCTCACCGCGCCGACCTGCCTGAGGGCGCCGTTGACCACGCCGTCCGCCCCGCCCAGCGCGCCCGTGTGGAGGGATGCGGCCCTCGCCCCTTTCGCGGTCCTTCCCGCCTTGAGAACCACGAGCCCCTTCTTCGCGGTGAACTCCCTCGCGACCCTCATGAACTCCCGCCCGTTCGCGAAGGTTTCCAGGTACATGGCCACGCTCTTAACGTGCTCCTCCCCCGCGAAGTAGGCGAGGAGTTCGTTCTCATTTAGATCAACCCTGTTTCCCAGGTTCACGAAGTGAGATATCCCGACCCCCAGCGGGGAGATGGCGTCCATGGTGAGGAGGCCGAGCGCGCCGCTCTGGGAGATGAAGGCGATGTCCCCCGCGGGGGGGAATGAGGAGCGCTCCGGCACGGTGAGCGCCGTGTTCACGCCGCTCCACGGCACGTATATGCCGACGGTGTTCGGCCCGATGATGCGCGTGCCGTGCTTCTGCACGATCTCTTTCAATCTCTCCTCCCTCTTCTTCCCCTCCTCTCCCGTCTCGCCGAATCCGCCGGCTATGGGGATTACGAAGGGTATCCCCTTCTTCCCGCACTCCTCCACCGCGTCCACGGCTATGTGCGCGGGGAGAACTATCACGGCGAGGTCCACGCCGTCCGGGAGGTCGGGGATGCTCTTATAGACCTTCCACCCCATGATCTCCCCGCCGCGCGGGTTCACGGGGTAAACGTTTCCTCTATACCCGGACCCCTTCAGGTTCCTGAGAACCACGTTCCCTATCTTGCTCGGGTCGGCAGATGCGCCCACGACCGCTATGGAGGACGGATTGAACAGTTTTTCCATCATCCACGGTGAATGACCCTGCGCGGATTTAACCGTTTCCGTGTTTGCCCCTTTCAAACATTTTTTCTCAGGCGCGGGACATACCCTTTTATTCCAGCGAGAAATACATCCTCAAAAGCGGGTGAAGGTGGTTGCATGGGGGATGCTCTCACTACAGTCATGGCCGCATATGCTAGCATAAGGGACCAGATAGTAGCACGCCTCTCCGAGTTCAGACACCTCTGGGCGGAGGGGAGCGAGGAAGACCTCTTCGCGGAGTTGGTCTTCTGCCTCCTCACACCTCAGTCAAGGGCACGGGTCTGCTGGGCGGCGGTGGAGCGTCTGAGAGAGGCGAACCTCCTCCTGAGGGGAAATGCGAGAGATTTGGAGGAGATGCTCACGGGAGTGCGCTTCAAGCGCACAAAGGCGGGATACATCGTGGCCGCGAGGGGGATCTTCATGGAGGGCGGAACTCTGGACGTGAGGGGCAGGGTTGGAAAATTTTCCACTCCATCCGAGGCGAGGGAGTGGCTCGTGCGGACCGTGAAGGGCATGGGGTACAAGGAGGCGAGCCATTTCCTCAGGAACGTGGGGCTGGGTGAGGACCTCGCGATACTGGACAGGCACATACTGAAGAACCTGAGGGCGCTTGGGGTCATAGAGGAAGTTCCCGCCTCCCTTACACGGAGGAGATACCTGGAAATTGAAGGGAGGATGCGGGACTTTTCGGAGGCCGCTGGGATACCAATGGCCCACCTGGACCTCCTGCTGTGGTACATGGAGACGGGGGAGGTGTTCAAGTAAGGATCTGCAACGTTTAAGATGATGATGTGCACGCGCTCTCCGGTTGTTTACCAAAACTCTTTAAGTTGGTAAGCATCTCACACCTCATGCTCCGTAGCGAGGGAGACAGGCTCACCCGCGTGGTCGTGTGCACGCCTGTGCGGGAATACTTTCGCATTGAGGACCTCGGCGCGCACAATATAGGGGCAGTTGCCGGCAGGGAGAGGGCGCTGGAACAGCACGATGCGCTCAAATCGGTTCTCAGGGATTTCGGCTGTGAGGTGATAGATGTACCTGAGTTAGATGGCCATCCAAACTCCGTGTTCACGAGAGACACGGCCGTGTGCACTCCCCGGGGATACGTGAAGGTCCGGATGGGCCTGGAGACGAGGAGGGGCGAGGAGGAGTGGATGGCCCGCGTGCTGGACGGTCTGGGCGAGCCGCGAGCGGGCGAGATAGTCGCGCCGGGCACAGTGGAGGGGGGCGATGTCATACTCGCCGGCGACGTGGCCTTCGTCGGGCGGTCCACGAGGACGAATGAGGAGGGAATACGTCAACTCGCTGAAATTCTCAAAGATATGGGGTACGAGGTCAGGGTTGCCCACGTGCCCCACCCCTTCCTCCACATAGGGGGCGCCATGACGGTCGTGGGCGATGGAACGGTGCTGTGCTGCAGGGGCGTGTTTCCCCCCGGGTTCTTCAGGGGCTTTGAGACCATAGAGATACCTGCTGGCAGTTTCATAAGCGGCAACGTGATCCACTTGGGCGATGGGGAGGTCATAGCGGAGAAATCAAACCGGAAGGCCATGGGGGCTTTGAGAGCGCATGGGTATAAAATTCACGAACTGGACCTCTCCGAGTTCGTGAAGGGCACGGGAGGCCCTTCATGTCTCATAATGCCCGTGGAGAGGAGGTAGCGGAGCAAACCGGTATCCTGCCGGCATATCTCAGGAGCCCGTCCTCCCCGTAGCGAAGCCGGACCGCGTGGACCTCCACACCCGCATCCACGGCCTCCCTGAACAGCGACGCGAATTCGGGGTCGGTCTCCGCGTTGGGGGCGAAGCACTCCGCCTCCCTGAAGACCAGCACCATAACAGCCGCATCCACGCCCCGGTCCCGGATTTCAATCAACTCTCTGAGATGCCTCCTGCCGCGCTCCGTGGGCGCGTCGGGGAAGAGGGCCACACCGCTCCTCGCGAGGGTGCAGCCCTTGACCTCAACCCACACGTCCCTCCCATCCGCCTTACTCACGAGGAAGTCCAGACGGCTGCGCCCCACGGACACCTCCGCCCTGAGGGAGGCGATGGGCCCCAGCGGACTCATCTCCGCGTTCTCAAGGATTCTGCGCGAGATCTCCCGGTGATACCCCGAGTGCACGAGTACCCATTCATCGCCGCCCCTCGCCGCGATGAGGTCCCACTTTGTACGGCGCCCCTCCCCTTCGGCTCTTTTCAACAGCACTCTGTTGCCGCGGTAAAGCAGCTCCTTCAGCCGCCCCGGGTCGCGCACGTGAACTCTCTCCCCCATCAGAACATCAGGGTGTATTATGTCCACCACGCCCAGAAACCTGTTGGGTCTATCCACGAAGATGCCCTCTGCATCCCACGGCACGCGGATTATGGGCACGCTCACCCGCGCATCTACTTTATCTTCTCCAGAATGATGGCCGGACATATTTTCTTCACGCCCTTTATCCTGCCTATGCGCTGCGATATCAGGCGTGCAAGTTCGTTTCCATCCCGGGTCCATATCTCCGCCATTATCATGTGGTCCCCTGTGGAGGTGGCGACCCACCGAACCTCGCTCATCTCAGCGAGTTTCCTCGCCGCATCCAGAAAGTGCTCCGGCTCCACATCAAGCCCCAGTATGGTGACCGTGGTGTACCCGAGTTTCACGGGGTCCACCTCTATGGTGTACCTCCTTATCACGCCTCCCCTTTCCAGCCGGGCTATTCGCTTTCTTACGGTGGCCTCGCTCACGTTGAGCATCTTGGCTATCTCCGTGAAGGGCGTTCTGGCATCTTCTTCCAGGATTTCTATTATTTTTCTGTCTTTCTCGTCCATTTCAAACACCCTTAACGAACGAATTCCGTACTATTACCGACATTATAGGTGCGAATTTCAACCTAAATCCTTATATACTTCGTCATATATATACCTTTGTACGGAAGTGATGTGCCATGAACAGGAAGGCCCTGCACAAAATATCCTATGGCCTGTACGTGGTCAGTTCTGTCAAGGGTGGAAAATTCAACGGCCAGATAGCCAACGCGGTTTTCCAGGTGACCGCAACGCCCCCCAAGGTGGCGGTCAGCATCAACAGGGAAAACCTCACCCACTCCTTCATAGAGAGCAGCGGGGTTTTCTCCGTCTCTGTGCTGTCGCGGGAAACGCCCATGGTCTTCATAGGTCTCTTCGGCTTCAGGTCCGGCAGGGACGTTGACAAATTTGAAAATGTGGACTACGACATCGGCGCAACGGGCGCGCCCATAGTCAAGGACCACGCCGTGGCGTGGATGGAGACCCGTGTCACCGAGAGCGTCAACGCCGGCACCCACACGGTTTTCATAGGTGAAATTCTGGACGCAGACCTTATAAAGGATGAGGATGTCATGACCTACGAGCACTACCACAGTGTGCTCAGAGGCAGGGCGCCCAAAGCGGCGCCCACCCACATGGAGGTGTGAACCATGGACATAGGGGATGTTGGGTTTGACGTGCTTCTAGGCGTCGCCGTGAGGGCCGAGGTTGACAGCAGAGGTGTCTATGAGCACCTCTCAAGGAGGGTGAGAAACTTCGTCGCAAAGGAGCGCTTCGCCTTCCTCGCGGAGGAGGAGAAGAAGCACGAGGAGTTTCTGCGAAAACTATTCAAACGCCTTTATCCCGACTGTGAAATGAGGATTCCCGAGGACCTGCGGGTGCCTCTGCCGGCGGTCGTCTACGACGATTCAACCCCCGTGACGGACATAATAGAGCAGGCGATGAAGGCGGAGAGAGGCGCCCGGGATTTCTACCTCTCCATGGCGCGGATGGCTGAGGCTGAGGGCAATACCGAACTGTCCGTCTGGCTCAACTACCTCGCCAACATGGAGAAGAGCCACTACTTCGTCCTGGAGGGGGAACTGGAGATGGCCCGGAACTTCAACGAGTTTGACACGTACTGGGAGATGATGCACGCGGGGCCGTGAAGGAGGTGTTCTGTGTGGAGAAATATGAGTGCAGGATATGTGGATATATATACGACCCGGAGAAGGGGGACCCAGGGAGCGGGATAGAGCCCGGGACGCCCTTCGAGGAACTCCCGGACGACTGGGTCTGCCCTGTTTGTGGGGCGTCCAAAGAGTATTTCAACCCGGTGGTGTGAATGGTCGTGGAGATAAGACGAGGTGTAATATACGTCGGCGTGCAGGACTGGGACAGGCGGCTCTTCGACGAGCTGATCCCGCTGCCGGACGGGACCAGTTACAACGCTTACCTCGTGACGGGTAAAGAAAAGACAGCGCTCATAGACACCGTTGACCCATCCAGAAAGGATGAACTGCTGGACAACCTCGCGGAACTCGGCCTGGAGCGTCTGGATTACGTCATCTCAAACCACGCGGAGCCGGACCACTCGGGGGCCATACCGGACGTGCTGGAGGCCTACCCGGAGGCGAAGGTGGTCACGAACGCAAAGTGCGGGGAGTTTTTGCGAGACCTGCTGCACATCCCGGAGGAGAAGTTCATCACGGTGAACGATGGCGATGTGCTCTCTCTGGGCGGAAAGACGCTGGAGTTCATAATCGCCCCGTGGGTTCACTGGCCGGAGACCATGCTCACGTATCTAAGGGAAGATGGGGTGCTCTTCACATGCGACCTCTTCGGCTCGCATTTTGCATCGTCCGACATTTTCGTGATGGACCGCTGCGCTGTGCATATCGCCGCGAAGAGGTACTACGCGGAGATCATGATGCCCTTCAGAGGGCTGATAAGGAAGCACATGGAGCGGCTGAGGGGAATGGACATAAACCTGATAGCGCCGAGCCACGGACCCATATACGACGAGCCGGAGTTCATACTGAACGCCTACTCCGACTGGACTTCCGACAGGGTGAAGAACGAGGTGATAGTGGCCTTCGTCTCCATGCACGGCAGCACGCGCAGGATGGCAGAGCACCTCATCGCCTCTCTCACGGAGAGGGGCGTGGGCGTGAGGGTCTTCAACCTCACACAGACGGACCTCGGAGAACTCGCGATGGCGCTCGTGGACGCCGCCACGATTGTCATGGCCACTCCCACGGTGCTCACGGGTCCCCACCCCACCGCGGTTTACGCCGCCTACCTGATAAACGCGCTCCGTCCGAAGACGAAGTTCGTCGGCGTGGTCACATCCTACGGTTGGGGCGGGAAGACCGTGGATGCGCTCAAGGGTCTTCTCTCAAACCTCCGTGCGGAGTTCCTTCCGCCGGTGGTGGTCAGGGGTCACCCGGAGGGGGATGACTTCCAGGCCCTAGAAGGCCTGGCGGAGGAAATAGTGAAAAGGCACAAGGAGGTGATTGGAAATGATTGAGAAGAGTGTGGAGGAAGCGCTTAACAGGCAGATAAACAGGGAGTTTTACTCGGCGTACCTGTACCTCGCCATGTCGGCGTACTTTGAATCGCTGAACCTGAAGGGCTTTGCGAACTGGATGAGGGTGCAGGCGCAGGAGGAGCTGACGCACGCCATGAAGATCTACGACTACGTGAACGAGAGGGGTGGCCGTGTGCGTCTGGACGCCATAGAGGCGCCGCCGGTTGAGTGGTCATCCCCGCTGGAGGCGTTTGAAGCGGCCTACGAGCACGAGAAGAAGGTCACGGCCATGATAAACGACTTGGTGGACCTGGCGACTGCCGAGAAGGACCACGCGACGGTGAACATGCTGCAGTGGTTCGTGGCTGAGCAGGTGGAGGAAGAGTCGTCTGTGAGCGACGTTGTGCAGAAGTTAAAACTCGCGGGGGACAGCCCCGGGGCGCTGTTCATGATAGACAGGGAACTCGCAACCCGCACTTTCGCGCCACCCACGGCCGCCCAGGGGGACGGGAAATGAGGAGATGGAGGTGAGAGAATTGGCGGAATTGTATGGAATATATAGATGCGAGATATGCGGAAATGTGATTGAGGTGCTGCACGCGGGCGCCGGAGAACTCGTCTGCTGCGGCCAGCCCATGAAACTCCTGACGGAGAAGATGGAGGACGCGGGGATGGAGAAGCACGTCCCCGTGGTGGAGAGGTCGGATGGAGCAACGAGGGTGAGGGTCGGCTCAGTGTCGCACCCCATGGAGGAGAAGCACTTCATAGAGTGGATTGAGATTCTCACCGAGAACGGGGTGATGCGGAGGTTCCTGAAGCCCGGGGAGGCGCCCGGGGCGGAGTTCCGCGTTGAGGAAAAAATCGTGAAGGTCAGGGATTACTGCAACGTGCACGGTCTCTGGAAGAAGGAATTGTGAGGTGGTGAAGATGGACGAGAAGGAGATGATTGTGCTGGAGGCGATGAAGAGGGCCGGGAAGCCCGTGAGGCCGGGCGAGGTTGCGGTGATGACCGGCCTGGACAAGAAAGAGGTATCCAAAATAATAAGCTCCCTGAAGAAGAAGGGTGCGGTGATCTCGCCGAAGAGGTGTTTCTACGCCCCTTCAGAGGAGTGATGCAAGGAGGTGATGTGATATGAGGAGTTTGAAGGGAACCCGGACGGAGAAGAACCTGCTGACGGCCTTTGCCGGAGAGTCGCAGGCCAGGAACAGATACACCTACTTCGCCTCCGTGGCGAAGAAGGAGGGATACGAGCAGATTGCTGCCATATTCCTGGAAACGGCGGAGAATGAAAAGGAGCATGCGAAGCGCCTGTTCAAGTTCCTCGAGGGGGGTGAGGTTGAGATAACGGCCTCCTTCCCCGCGGGGAAGATAGGGACCACCGCCGAAAACCTCAGAGCGGCGGCCATGGGCGAGAACTACGAGCACACGAAGATGTACCCCGAGTTCGCGAGGATCGCGGAGGAAGAGGGATTTCCAGAGATCGCCGCGGTGTTCAGGGCGATAGCGGTCGCGGAGAAGTACCACGAGAGGAGGTACCTCGGGCTGCTGGAGAACGTTGAGGGCGGTAAGGTCTTCAAGCGCGATGCGCCCGTCAGGTGGAGATGCAGGAACTGCGGGTACGTGCACGAGGGAACGGAGGCGCCCGAGAGGTGCCCCTCATGCGCCCATCCGAGGGCGTACTTTGAGCTCTACGTGGAGAACTGGTGATACTCACCCCACCTTTATTTTTTGAGGGATTAGAGATGACCTTTGAATGGGACGACTCGCTGTCGGTCGGCGTGGAGGAGATAGACAGGCAGCACCGCGAACTCATAAGGAGGCTGGACCTCCTGGCCGAGGCCGTCATGTCCGGCAGGGGAAAGGATAGAATAAAAATCCTGATAGACTTCATGGAATCCTACGCGGAGGAACATTTCGCCACCGAAGAGCGCTACATGGAGATGTACTCCTACCCTGGCACGGACCATCACCGCAGGGAACACGCCAGATTCTGGACCGCGGTGATGAAATTGCGAGACATGCTGGAGAGCGAGGGGGAAACGGATTACCTCGCGGTCTCCGTGGAGCGCTTTCTCATGGACTGGCTTATACTCCACATAAAAAACACGGATATGGAATTCGGCAGGTTTCTGCGGGATAAGGTTTAATAATCATTCCCTCACATGGGTAGCCCGTTATGACAGGCACGCTGGAAATACGGGTTGCTGAGGTGCGCGGGAAATGCCCGGTTTACAGGGGCGGTGAGAGAATTGTCATACGCGGCCCGGAGATAGATATGACCGGCACCGACAGGCTGTGCATACACGCCCTTGCATCCATACTCCACTACGCCGTGGCGCTCCGCGAGGGCGTGGCGCCGGACCGTCTTGGCCTTTGCCACAAAGGAGATTCGGCGTTCCTCCAGTGTCTTGATCCTGGGCCGCCTCTGACGCCAGGGGGCACTGTCATATTTGAGTGCAGAAAGGTATAATACGTGCGGCGACATGTCCCACCGGTGGTGAAGTTGAACGACGTGGGGAAGACGCTGAGGGAGGTGGGGGAAACCCTCCGGGTCCTCTCCCGGGAGGTGCCCGAAGAAGCAGGCAAATTCAGGGAATTTGTGAACGCTGTGCTACGCGAGGGCACTCTTGACCTCAAAACGAAGGAACTCATAGCGGTATCCATAGCGGTCCATGCGGGCTGCGAGCGCTGCATATATATCCACGTCAGGAAGGCGCTTGAGGCAGGTGCCAGCAGGGAAGAGATCCTTGAAGCCGCTTACGTTGCGGTTCTCATGGGTGGGGGACCTGCGCTGATGCACTTCGTGCCCCTGCTCCGGGCACTTGAAGAGCTCTCAACATGATGCGGATAAGGCCCTTCGTGGAGGGGGACCTGCGCGCCGTCCTGCGCGTGTCCGAGGAGAGTTTGACAGAGGAGTATTCGCCCATCCTCTTCCTGGAAATCAGGGAGGCATTGCCCGACGCCTTCCTCGTTGCAGAGGTGGACGGCTCCGTTGTCGGGTACATATGCGGCTATCCCCTAACGGCCTTTGAGGTGAGGATTGCCATGTTCGCTGTTCTCCCGGGCTACAGGGGTAAGGGCATTGGAAGCGCACTCTACGCGGAGTTCGAAAGGGTGGCGAGGAAAAGGGGCTTCCGTATAATGCGCCTGGAGGTCAGAACGGGGAACAGGCGCGCGGTGGAGTTTTACAGGAGGAGGGGGTTCATGGTGGTAAAGGTGCTCAAAGGGTATTACAGGAACGGTGACGACGCCTACGTCATGGTGAAGACGCTGTGAGGTCAGAACACCGATATTTCGCCGTTCAGTATCATCCTGGTGACCCTTGACACATTGCCCCCCTCGGGCGGGAATCTAAGGGCCTCCAGCCAGGAGTTGGCGATTTCCCTGAACTCGGACATCCTGCCGGAGAGGTTCACGCCCTCTGCGGGTATGATCTGAATGCTGGCCACCTGCGGCTGGTCAACGGGTTTACCTATCTGGCTGACTATGCGGACGTGGACCTCACGTATGTCCCCCTCGCCCGCCTTTGCGATGTCCTCCGCTATCTTGAAGGAAATCACGTTGTAGAGTTTGCCCACGTGGGTGACCGGGTTCTTCCCGGCGGATGCCTCCATGCTCATGGGCCTGTATGGGGTTATGAGACCGTTGACCCGGTTGCCCCTGCCAACGGAGCCATCATCGCCGTTCTCCATGGAGAGGCCTGTGACCGTGAGGTAATAAGTGTTCTTCTCGGGTATATCGCCTGTGTTGAGCGACACCTTCACCTCCCTGTCCGTGAGGCGGACGGCGTTGTCGGCGATGAATTCGCGTATCTCCTCCTTCACGCTCATGTAATGGTCCGGATCGGGTATGTGTCTGCCGACCATGGCGAGGGCCACCGTCAGGTTGATGACATCCCCATCGCGGAATCCCATGACCTTTATGTCCTCGCCGATTTCCCTGTATCTCTTCCGCCCCTCCTCTATGAGAAGACGCTCCGTCCGGTAAACTATCCTCTCCGTCTCGGACATGGGCGCGTAGCCCACGCCGAAACTTGTGTCGTTGGAAAGGCCCTGTTTCGTGTCGTAGAGACCCCGGAGGTCCACCGAGCCCTGACCTATCCTGCAGTCCAGCATGACGTCCTCGTCTATGTCCAGATACCTGAAGTTTTTCTCCAGGTACTCCCTCGCCGCCTTGAGGGCTATCGTCCTGTAGGGAACGCGCTCCCCGTTGACCTGGGTTGTGGCCCGGCCGACCAGGAGTATGTATATGGGCTCCAGAACCACCCCCCCGCCGAACCTCGGGCTCGCCTGCCCCCCCACGATCTGCGTCTCATCCGTGTTG
>MTNG01000048.1 GCA_002011395.1 Candidatus Aciduliprofundum sp. JdFR-45 | reverse complement strand
ACGCGGAGCGCCTCCAGCGCGAGCCACCGGTCCATGGGGTCCCCGGCCACGCTACCGCTCACAACTCTGCTCTCCATCTCACAGCAAAAGGCCACAAGACGGCGTCTCGCCTCCTCAACGTCGGGGCTCTCCCGCAGTATATCCCTCACACCGGGGAGAGGGTCAAATATCCGCATAAACTCCTCGTGGGAAACGCCCCCGGGAAGTCCCCACGGAGAGGTCTCCGCCTTGGCAGTTGAAACGACGTTTTCCGTCATAACATCACCTCCTTTACGGCGATATGCACAGGGGGAGCCCTTCACCCAAATAGCGTGAGGGGCCCCGTTGTCTTCCCCTTATCACTACATGGAAAGCAGGTTATATATATAACTTTCGCCACCTCCTGAGCCCTCAGCACAGCGGCCCGCGCCACCGGGCCCTCCGAAAACATTAAAATGGTGATAGTCCATAATCATCCCGTGTTATGACGCTGAAAGTGAAACTCTCCACGGGAGATGCTGTCTGCGCAAAGTGCGGTTCTGATGTTGAAGATGACGCGGAGAGGTGTCCTTCCTGCGGGGCCTCCCTTGAAGGTTCAACGACGGACGAAGAGATACTCCAGTTCATTCTGGATTACCTCAGGGGGAGGAGGGAGAGGGACGAGGAGGAGACGAGGCGCGCCCTCAGGATATTCGGCGTGATTGCGGGCGTGACCAAAAACTACGAGGCGTTTCTGGAGGAGATCCGCGAGGAGATCAGCCGGGTGGAGGAGGTGCATCAGAAGTCCGAGGCGCTCCTTACGATAATCCACAGGCAGATGGGCCGGCTGGAGAACCTGGAACTGGAGATAGGGGAGGTCGTGGACGCCATAAAGTCCGCCATGGAAAGGGCCGTTGGAGGCGACCGCGAGGCCGTGGATGAACTGAAAAAGAAGTTTGAGGAACTGCTGACGCTCCTGGATGAGAAGCACCGCACCGTGGAGAGGATACGCAACGCCATAACGCTTGAGGTCAAGGCCATAGAGGAGTCGTTCAGGGAGATAGGGGACTGGCGCAGGGACATAGAGAAGAAGGTCAAGCAGATCGTGGAGGAGGAGAAGAGAAGGGAACTTCAGAGGAAGCGGCTCCTGGAGAAGGAGAAGGCGCTCCTGGAGAAGGAGCACGAGTTGAAGGAGAGGGAGAAGCGGCTCCTGGAGTACGAGAAGGCGCTGGAGGAGGCGGAGACGAAGATGGAGCGGTTGAGCGCCGCCCCGCCGGAGAAGGGCGGCGAGGTCAGCAGGGAGGACTGGCTGGCCCAGCACCAGGCCATCCAGCAGGAACTTTTCAGGATCCGGGAGGAACTCGTGAAGAAGAAGGGGGCGAAGGTGAAGAAGGTAGCGGCCATGCCGGACGAGGACCGCGAACTCGTGCGCCGCATACTGAAGGTGCTGGACGACCTCCTGGGGCACCTCCCGGACGACAAGATCAAGGAGTTTGCCGACTCCGAGAATTTTGAACTGTACAAGAAGGTAATGAAGATGTTCGGTCTGGCGTGAGGTGAGGGTCTCCATGGGTTTGCTTGAGAAGGCAGAGGCCATGCGCGGCGGTGAGGCGAAGGAGGATGAGAGCGGGAAGGATCTGCTCATAAAGCAACTCAAGGAGATCATAGAGGACAAGAACAAGAGGATAGAGGAACTGGAGGCCCGCATCAAGGAACTGGAGGAGAGGAGGGAAGAGGAGGGGGAGAAGGTCAGTCTGGACGAACTGGACGCCCAGATAAAGGCCGCATGGGAGAAACTGGCGGAGACACAGGCGCGGTTCCGTGAGAAGGGAGAGGCGCTTAAGAAGAAAGAGGAGGAACTGGCTGCGAAGGAGGAGGAGTTAAAGGCGCTTGAGAAAAAACTGGAAAAGGAGAAGAAGGAACTCAAGGACCGGGAGAAGACGCTATCCCGCCAGGAGAAAAAGCTTACCAAACTCAAGACGGACCTGGAGGTCAGAGAAAAGGAGATAGAGGCGGAGAAGCGCCGGCTGGAAACGCTCCGCAGCGAGCTGGACGTCCTGAAGAAGGAACTTGAAGAGGAGAGGGCCTCGCTGGAAAGGGAAAGAAAGTCCCTGGAGGAGGAGAAGGAGCGGCTTGACATTCTCAAAAAGGAGATAGCGAGGAGAGAGGTGGAACTGGAGGAGCAGGCGCGGTCCCTCGAGAAGGAGAGGGAGACGCTGGAGCACATAAAGGCGTCCTTTGAGGAGAAGCACCGGGAACTCATGGAGAAGGAGGCGAAACTCGCCGAGCGCGAGAGGAATCTGAGGGAGGGGGAGAAGGAACTCCGCAGGGCGGAGAAGAGGGTCAAGGCGGATAGAGAGGAGATGGAGCGCGAGAAGGAGAAACTCGCGAAGGAGCGTCAGCGTCTGGAGGAACTCAAATCGGCGCTGGAGAAGGACCGGCAGAGGATAAAGGCGTGGAGCGAGGAACTGTCTGCGAAGGACTCCGAACTATCGGCGAAGGAGGAGGAACTGGCATCGCGCGAAATTGCACTTGAACAGAAGGAGGAAGAACTGAAGGCGCGTGAGAGGACGCTGGAGGAGCGCAAGAGGGAACTGGAGGAGACCGAGGAGCGTCTGAGGGCGTGGAACGCCGAACTGTCCGAACTCTCCTCCGACCTCGAGGCGAGGGCGAAGGAGCTCAACGAGAGGGAGAAGAAACTCAACTCCCTCGCGGCGGAACTCAATAAGAGGGAGAAGTCCGTCGCGGAGAGGGAGGAGCGCGTCGGGGAGAAGGAGGAGGAGGCGCGCCGGCTGCGACTTGAAGCCGAGAAGGAGTGGGAGACCGTAAAGCGGTTGAAGGCGGAACTGGAGGAGCGCGCCCTGGCGCTGAAATCAAGGGCAGCGGAGCTCAGCGCTATCAAGGAGGAACTGGACCGCAGGTCCGCCCTTCTTCAGAGGAAGGAGGAGGAGCTGGCGGAGAGGGAGAAGCGCGTTGGCGAGAGGGAGAGGGCGCTGGCGGAGAAGGAGAGGACCCTGAAGGAGAGGGAGGACCGCGTGGTGTCCAAAGAGGAGGAACTCGCCGAGCGGGAGAGGAATGTGGCAGCCCTCTCGGCTGAACTGTCGGAGAAGGAGCAGGAGATATCCAGGAAAGCGGGCGAACTCGCGTCCCGCGAGGAGGCCATATCCGCCAGGGAAAAGGAACTGGAGGAGTTGAGGAAGAGCATAGACGCGCGCCTGGCGGATCTTGAGAGGAGGGAGGAGGAGGTCGCCCGGAAGGAGAGGGAAGTGGAGGAGAGGTTGAAGGTCCTCCGGGAGAGGGAGGAGGAGGTTGAGAAGAAGCGGGGCGAACTCCTCGCCCGCGAGAGCGCTCTGATGGACCTGAAGAACAGGGTGGAAAGCGAGAAGAGGAGCATAACGGAGCTGTGGGAGAGGATAGGCCGTGAGACCCACGCGCTCACGGAGAGGGAGGAGAAACTGCGTCAGATGGAGCAGAAATTGATGGAGAGGAGGAAGTCCATAGAGGAGAGGGAGGCGGAACTCGTCAGGAGGGAGATGGAACTTGATAGGGATATGAGGGAGTTCAACGAGAAGAAGAAGGTGCTGGAGGAGGAACTCCAGCGGGTCATGAAGGAGAAAAGCCGCCTCGAGGAGGAGGAGAGGGAGATCCTGGTTCAGAGAGAGCGCATAAGCGCCGAAAAGGAGAAACTGGAAGCCCTCCGCAGGGAGATTGAGGACAAGGCGAAGATAGTTGAGACATACGCCGAGAAGATGAAGGAACTCGCGGAGAGGGAGAATCGCATAAAGGAGATGGAGGCGGAGATGCTCAGGAAGAAGGAGCGCATTGAGGCGATGGAGAAGGAGATAGAGCGCCGCCTCCATGAGATTGAGGAGAAGGAGGCCCAGGTGGAGGAACTCAGGAACTCCGCCCTCGCGATACTGAAGTATGCCAAAACAAAGGAGGCAATGGAACGCGAGGCCATGCTCAGGAGGATAGAGGAGGAAAGGCGCAAGTTGCAGGAGGAGAAGGAGGAACTGAAGGAACTCCTGAAGAGGAAGGAGGAACTGGAGGCGAGGGAGAGGGAACTGAAAAAGAGGGAGGAGGAACTCAGGGAGCGCGAGAGAAAGATGGAACTGGAGGAGAGCCGGTTGGAGGCGGAGCGGAAGAAACTCAGGGAGATGATGGAGGAGATAAAGAGGGAGGGGGCGAAGATAGAGGATATCCGGCGCAGGGAGGAGGAACTAAGGAGAAAGGAGGAGGCACTGAGAGAGCTGGAGAGGGAACTGGAGGCGCGCCGGGAGAAGCTGAAGGAATTGCGGCGCAAACTTGAGGCGCTCAAATTTGCGTAGGGGTGGACACCTTGCTCTTCAGGAAGAAGCGTAAGAAGGAAGGGGATGTGGACGCGACCATGCTGAAGTGCATAGATCACCGCGTGGAGAGCTTTGAGAGGGATATGAACGTCAGAGAGAGGGAGATCGTTCAGCGTCTCAAACGCTTAGAGGAGGAACTCAAACACCTGGAGGGGATGAGGGCGAGGGGGGAGAGCGACGAGGACGCCCAGATGAAGGAGAAATTGCTGAGGGAGGAGGAGAAGAAACTGAGGGAAGAACTTGAGAAGATGCGAAAAATGCGTGAAAAATTGATCAGAGAGAAGGAAGAACTTTTCGCGCTTCTGGGCATGAGAACTGACCGAGGGTAGGTTTAAATAATCAATTCATTTTATGGTCTTCGCCGAGGTGAAAGGGATGCCGAAGACCGTGAAGGACATAATGACGAAGGACCCCATTGTGATAACGGCGCCCACCACGAGGAAGGAGGTGCTGAGGATACTGATTTCCAACGCAATAATGGGAGCGCCGATCGTGGACCAGGAGGGGAACTTTCTGGGCATAATCACCAGGAGGGACCTCATAGAGAAACCGGGCGAGGAGCAGGTGGGCCTGATAATGAGAAGGAACGTTCCCACGGTCTCCCCCGACGACAGCGTGGAGGAGGCCGCTCGCATAATGCACGGGTGGAGGAGGAGGCATCTGGTGGTGGTGAGCGAGGGGAAGGTCGTCGGCCTGCTCACGCCGCATCACTTTCTCCAGGTGATATACCGCAGGAAGATATCCACCCCCGTGCAGGAGTACATGGCAAACCCCATACCGGTTTACCACAGGATGCCCCTGAGGGTGCTGTTTAAAATGATGGGCATCACGAAGACGGGCGCATTTCCCGTTCTGGACGACGAGGGAAACCTCGTCGGCATAGTCACCGACAGGGACCTCTTCCCCCACACCTACGTGGACGCGTCCCTCAACTTCTCGGACTTCGGGCTGGGCGCGGACGAGGATGCGTGGACGTGGGAGGGACTCAGGGACTTCATGCGCCTCTTCTACATGGAGAGGAAACTGAAACTCCCGGACATCAGCGTGGAGGAGGTCATGGTGAGGGACATAAAGACGATATTCTTCCAGAGCCCCGCGTGGGAAGCCGCCAAGACGATGTACAAAAACGACTTCAATCAGCTGCCCGTGAGGGATGCAAACGACGAACTCATCGGGATGCTCTTTGACATAGACCTGCTGGCGGCGCTGGTGAGTGAAGATGAGAAATGATGTGCTGGACATAGCGAAAAGGCGTGGCTTCTTCTGGCAGGCCTTTGAGATATACGGCGGGCTCGGCGGTTTCTACGACTACGGCCCCCTCGGCACAGCCCTCAAGGAGAACATAATCGCCGCCTGGAGAAAGCACTTCGTGATAAAGGAGGGGCTGGCGGAGATAGACTCGCCCAACCTCACCCCGAGGGAAGTATTTGAGGCATCTGGACACCTGGACGAGTTCGCGGATTTCCTCACGAAGTGCACCCGGTGCGGCGCGGTGTTTCGGGTGGACGAACTCACGGGGGCCACGCCCGGGGACGTTGAGTCCGCCAGGACCATGCTCCGCGAGGGCGGGGCGAAGTGCTCCGAGTGCGGCGGGGAACTGTCAGACCCCGTGGAGTTCAACCTTATGTTCCGGACCTATGCAGGCGCAGGGATGGAGAGGGAGGTCTATCTCCGCCCGGAGACCGCTCAGGGCATCTTCGTGAACTTCCTCAACTACTACAGGTACTTCCGCGAGAAGCTCCCCTTCGGCGTCGCGCAGGTCGGCAAGGGCTTCAGAAACGAGATATCCCCCAGGAAGGGTCTCCTCAGACAGAGGGAATTCAACATGGCGGAGATCGAGGTCTTTCTGGACCCGGACGAGAAGGTATGGGGCGATTTCAGAGATGTTGAGGACGAGGTCCTCACGCTTCTAACGCGCGGCGGTGAGGAGCACACCCTCACCGCGAGGGAGGCGCTTGAGAGGGGCATAGTATGCGCAGAGCCGCTCCTCTACTTCATGGCCCGCACGAAGCGGTTCCTGGTGGACCTCGGCATAGATGAGGAAAAAATCCGGTTCAGACAGCATCCAGAGGAGGAACTCGCGCACTACTCTTCCGATTGCTGGGACTGTGAGGTCCGGATAAGTTATGGGTGGATTGAGGTCGTGGGTATAGCGGACAGGACGGCCTTTGACCTCTCACGACACATGGAGCACAGCGGTGTGGATCTCCGTGCCTTCCGCAGATATTCAGCGCCGGTGAAGAGAAAAGTGAGGAAGATAGTTCCCAATATGAAGACGCTGGGCCCCATGTTCAGAAACAGGGCAGCCGAGGTGGCCGCTGCCCTTGAGAGGGCTGACCCCTCTTCCGTGGACCCCTCCGGCAGGATAGCCGTAAAGGTCGAAAATGAGCTCATAGTGGTTCCACCTGAAGGGTTCACCGTTGAGGAGATGGAGGAAGAGGTGACGGGTGAGAGAATCGTGCCCCACGTCATAGAGCCGTCCTTTGGAATAGACAGGATACTTTACGCACTTATGGAGCATGCCTACTACACGCGCCCGGACAGCGGCTACAGGGTGCTCAGATTCCGCCCGAGCATAGCACCCATCAAGGCGGCTGTTCTGCCTCTCATGGCAAAGGATGGACTGGATAACGTTGCCATGGAGATACACACACTCCTGAGAAACGCCGGAATCCGATGCTACTACGACGATTCCGGCTCCATAGGCCGGAGGTACGCCCGCGCGGACGAGATAGGCGTGCCCTTCGCCGTTACCGTGGACTACCAGACGCTGGAGGACGGCACCGTCACCGTGCGTGAGAGGGACAGCACGGAGCAGGTGCGTGTGAGGAAGGAGGAACTACCCGCAATTCTGAAGGGTTTGGTCGAGGAAACGCTCTGTTTTGGGGATGTGAAGGGTGTATGATGGAGGCCCTTGCAGAGGCTCTCGTGAGAGCTGTTCGGGACGGTGTGGGGAGGGAGAATGCCCTGCTCTTCTCCGGCGGGCTTGACAGTTCGGTGACAGCGTGGATACTACAGGGGTGTGCCCCCTTCACGGCGTATGCGGGTGGGCTGGAGGGCTCGCATGACCTCCTGTGGGCGAAGAAGGCCTCAAATCTTCTCGGCATTCCCCTAGTCACGGTGGTTTTCAGGGAGGGGGAGGTGCTGAGGACGGCGGCGTGGCTGTACTCCGAGTACGGGCTGAGCGTGGTGGAGGTGTCGTTTGAGGTACCCCTCGTTCTGGTCCTCCGCCGGGTGAGGGAGAGAACTGTTTTCACAGGCCAGGGTGCGGATGAGCTCTTCGGAGGATACAGGAAGTATCTGGAAGACCCCTCCCTTATGAACGCGGACCTGGAAAGGGTCATCTCCACCACTTCGCGGAGGGAAATGGAGATTGCAAGACAGATGGGAAAGGAACTGGTCATGCCGTACCTCCACCCCGAGGTGGTGAAAATCGTGCGGGCCATATCCCCAGAGGAGAGAATCGCCGGGGGCGTGAGGAAGCGCATCCTGAGGGAAGCGGCGGAACGGATGAGGATGCCCCGCGAAATAGTCGCGAAGGAAAAAAAGGCAGTTCAGTATGGAAGCGGTGTGATGAGGGTGCTGAAAAGGGAGGCGCGGAGGAGGGGTATGAGCGTAGAGGGACTGCTCAGAGAACTCGCATGAGTTTGTATTTGCCGTATCCGCAGAGGACCCGTATGTAACCGCGCAGCATATCGTCCACCTCCGGGTCGCCCGTATCCACGTAGAGGGCCTTCAGACCCCGCAGTTTGGATTCTGGCGATACGACCACTATATTATCCTTTCCCACACGCCTGATGACCTCCGGGCTGAACTGCTGGTTCCCCCTGCCGAGGAGGAACCCCTGACCGCCTATGGGCGTTATCACAATTTTCGCTTCTCCTTGCTCGTTGAGAAGGGATATTATCTCCCTCTCACCCACGTCGCGCGCCACGATGCTGCCGTTGAGGTAGGCATCCACGCCCAGCGGCGTTTTCTCAACGCCGAGCGCCCTCGCCACCTTCTGCACGGTGCTTCCCGGTCCGAGCAGATAGAGCACATCGCTCTCTATATTCTCCGCCAGGAACTCCGCATAGTCCTCATCGTCTCCCGGGCCCGACGGGCTCTTGCTCCCCTGCACCATTCCGTCCAGAACGGGAACGAGGGCATGACCGTAGAGGTGTACAGCGAGGCGCCCCGCCCTGTATTCATTCTCGTCTATGTCCAGGACATCCCTCTCGCTGAGGGCGGTCTCGCCCCTCACGAAGGCGCAGACCACGTTAGCGGCGGTGGACGGCGTGAGCGCGAATACCGATGAGAACATTTTCACGCCCGAGGGGACGCCCAGCACAGGTACCTTCTCTCCGACCACGCTCACCACGTCCCGCGCCGTGCCGTCGCCCCCCACGAAGACGATCAGATCCGCGCCGCCCTTCAGGAATTCCCTCACCGCCGTCTTCGTGTCCTCCGCGGTGGTGTGTTCGGGCGGAATATAAACCACACGGTGTTTTCGCTCTTTTAGATAATCCGCGCCCATGGGTCCGCCCGCTGTGAGGAACTCCGGGTCGCAGCGGAGAGCGCAAATGAACTCCCTCGCGCGGGCGGGTGCGACGGGGGTGGCACCCCTCCTCAATGCCTCCTCCACCATGGAGTCCGTTCCTTTCAGGGCCACGCGACCACCCATCCCGGCTATGGGATTCACCACGAAGCCGATGAGCATCGCGCTGTATAGCAACCCAAAATATTTTAATCTATTTCCTCGCTTCGGGAATTATGCAAAGGGCCGCCGGGATGGTTCTGGTGCTTCTCCTTCTCGCAACCGCCTGCGCCTCCGCGGAGATGCCCACGGCGGGATTGCCGGCCGAGGTAGTGGTGGAGGGCGAGAAGGGGCGCATCACGGTGAATATCACAAATCCTATAAATGAGAGCATAATCGCCTACATCTATCTGAACCTCCCGGTGGACTGGAAAGCTAACGGCACGGAGACCCCCTACGCGATACCCGCGAACTCAAGCAGGGAAATAGTGATAGAGTTCGTGCCCCCGCCCTATATCTATTACGACATCTCTGTGCTCACCATGACGATTCACTACTTCACCGCCACGAACGCGCTTCTCGGCGAGGACTCATACAGGATAACTGTCAGAGTTGAGAGAACGCCGAAGATACTCGGTATTTATAACTTCCCATATGAGACCGAACTCGGCATGTGGTCGCCCTTCGTGATAACCATGCTGAACTTCCTGATAATGGCGGGCATCGCATATGCGTGTGCACAGGCGCTTCACATGATCACGCGCAAGACGAAGACCAAGTGGGACGATGTGCTCATAGACGAGCTGAAGGTGCCTGTGATAGCGTGGATTCTCCTCCTCGGCGTCTTTTCCGCGGCGTTCACGCTTCCCATAGAGGAGGGCATAAAGGCAGTGCTGCACAGCGCATACGAGGTTCTGGAGGTTCTGATAGTTGCATGGGGTATATACAGAGTGTTCCGCCACGTGTTCATTCCATGGATGCACGAATGGGCGTCACGCACGGATACCGAGGTGGACGATGTACTCGTTCCGGTGATTGACAAGGTGGGTATGGTCACAATACTCATCGTCACCGGTCTCATGGTGCTCTCCAACGCCGGGATAGACATAACGGTGCTGCTCGCCGGCATGGGTATAATCGGCATAGTCATCGGCTTTGCAGCCCAGGACTCCCTCGGCAATTTCTTCGCGGGAATCATGCTGCTTCTGGACCGCCCCTTCAAGATAGGGGACTACATAATGTTCCAGGGCGATGATAAGGTGTACCAGGTGAAGGATGTTGGCCTGAGGAGCACCAAACTGTACGACATCTTTGAGCACACCATGGTCTTCCTGCCGAACTCCGTCGTGGCCAACAGTCGTATAATAAACCTTGAGAGGCCGGATGCCCAGATAAAGGTCACCATAAACGTGGGCGTCGCGTACGGGAGCGACGTTGAGAAGGTAATCCGGGTAATGGAGGACGTGGCCCTGCAGCACCCGGANGTGGTNAAGGAGGGCCACAGGGGGCCCATAGTCCGCTTCACGGGCTTTGGCGACTCCAGCCTTGATTTCATACTCATAGCGTGGGTTAAGGACGTCAGGGACCAGTGGGAGGTGGCATCCGAACTCCGCAGGACCATATACAGGAGGTTCGCTGAGGAGGGCATAGAGATACCCTTCCCGCAGATGGACGTGTGGATCAAGGAGATGCCCGGTGAGGGGAATGTGGAGAAGGGCTGAGATAATACTCCTCGGCGTCCTGCTCCTCGCGATCCTCCTGGTCCTCTGGGGCGCCATCCCGGTGCCCCACGCCCTGTGGGCGTACTCGCTCCTGCTGCTCGCGGGCTTCTACGTGATCATCACGGGCAGCAACCACTTCGTGGAGGGCGCGGCCAACATCGGCTATGACCTGAAGATATCCCAGCACATCGTGGGTCTGACGATAGTAGCATTTGCCACCTCGCTCCCAGAACTCTGCTTCTCCACGCTCTCCGCGGTTCAGGGGTACGGAGAGGCATCGTGGGGCAACATCGCGGGGAGCAACATATTCAACACAACCCTCGTGCTGGGCGTGGCGGCCCTCATAATGCCCCTGAGGCAGAGCAAGAACTCGTGGATAGACGCGAGCATATACGTTATCGTGGCGGTTCTCCTCGTCGTGTTCACGCTGACGGGCGAAACCGTTGAAAGGTGGGAGGGCCTTGTTTTCCTGGGCGGGTACGCGCTGTACCTCCGCTATCTCTGGACCAGGGAGGAGGATGTGGAGGAGGTTGAGAGCGGCATCCCCCTGCTCATGAGCGTTCTCCTGACAGTGCTCGGGGCCGGGGCGGTCATCCTTGGCTCGCAGGCCCTGATAAGCGCCATGGTCGGCATATCGCTCATACTCCGGATAAGCCCCCTCATAATCTCCGCCACGGTGATAGCCGTAGGGACGTCGCTACCCGAACTCGCCACGAGCGTTGCGGCCGCATGGAAGAAGAACTACGGCATAGCGGTGGGAAACGTCATAGGGAGCAACATAATAAACATCCTGGTGGTGGTCGGCCTGGCCGCCTCCATCACGCCCCTGACAGTCGGCGTGGAGGAGAAGGCCACGCTTTCCATCGGGTTCATGTTCCTCACGGGTATAATAGCGATCCTCATATCCCGGGTGCGCATCAGAAAGTGGCACGGTGCGGTTCTCGTGGGCCTGTACCTCCTATTCCTCGCCCTGCTCTTCTCGTAGATTCACGTAGCCCAGAAAGGCGTTGAGCGGCATGCCGTCCTCCCACCTCAGAATGTAATTGCCCTTCGCGGTCGTGTATATCTTTGGGAGAACGCGTTGGATGAGCCGCTGCCTCCCCACGAGCCCCTGGATCGGGAGGGTGTACACGCGCCACGGGTCGCCCCTGACCCTCTTCATCCTCAGGGCGTAGATGGGGACTATGCCCACGCGCTCGCACTCCGAGAGGAATGCGAGGGCCTGCTCCTGCTGCCTTCCGGAGCTCATGGAGAAGCGCACCTCTCCTGTGGACGTGGATTTCACCTCTATGGGGAATGTGTAGTCGTACCGCATTGCGATGAGATCCACGCCCAGCGAGCCCGCGGACCTCAGAACCATGAAGGGCCTCCTGAGAACGCTCCTGTAGTTCTCCGCCTCCACCTCGTCCAGTTTCCTCGCGATTCTTTCCACGGTTTTCTCATCGCCTGACAGTATCCTCTTCAGTTCCCTCTCGTACTCGGAGCCCTTAGAGCCCAGCCCCATCACCCCCTGTAGGACCGAGGACATCATCCACCGTGAAAACGCGCCCCTCGCTGGCGATGTATTTCAGCAGGTCTTTATAGGTCTCCTCGCTGGAGAGAGTTGTGGAGTCGCCGACTATGTAGAGCTTTCTCCTAGCGCGCGTGATGGCGACGTTGAGCCGCCTGAGGTCCCTGAGAAAGCCGATTCGCCCCTCCTCGTTGCTCCTGACCAGGGAGAGTATGATGACCTCCTTCTCCCTACCCTGAAATCCGTCCACCGTCTTGACCTCCACCCCCTCGGGAGCGCCCCTGCGGATCAGGGTTACCTGGTCATCGTAGGGCGATATGACACCTATGTGCTCCGGCGAAATACCGGCGGATATGAGCGTATCCAGAAGGCGGTCCACGATGACGGCCTCCATCCAGTTCTCGTGGGACTTGCTGCCGTGCCTCTGTCTCTCCCCGTGGGCGCCCCCCGTGTCTATGAAGACGATGGGTGTGTCGTCCAGCAGGTCGCGCCCGGGCCCCGGGAGGATGTCGCTCAGCACGATGTCCCTTACGCTTTCGTGGGCTATAAGTTTTCCCCCGTAGAAACGGCGGCCGGGAAACTCCATGATCTTCCGGTTCATCCTGTACTGCACCCTCAGCATTAGGGATGCATCAGGGTACACGGATATCAGTCGCTCGAACATGGAGATTTCCAGCCGCGTTTTTGCCTCCATGCTGATGACCGTGGGCGGCAGTTGTCTGTGGTCACCCGCCATGACCGCTCTTCTGGCCCTCACAAGGGGTATGAGCGTGGAGGGCTCCGTCGCCTGAGTGGCCTCGTCCACCACGGCGAGGTCAAAGACCATATCCCTCAGAAACTCCGAGCCGGAGGTGGAGTTCGTCGTCGCCACCACCTGCGCGTTTTCCAGAACATCCGATATTGCCTCGCTCACGATGCTCCTGAGGTCCCCGTAGAGCGCGTCTATCTTCCTCTGCAGTTCAATCCACCTTGCCATGGACTGAAGTTCCCGGGGCTCCAGCCCCCTCGTGCCTCGTCCGACGGCCGCCAACTCCATGATCTGCTCGTCGCTGAGACCCCTCCGCTTCTGGGGCGCCGGCCGGGTCTGTTCCTCCTGCCTTGCCCTGATTTTCTCAATCTCGGCCCTTATCTCCAGGACCTCCCTGTAGCGCGGCGTGCTCTCCACGAGAACGTCCANGGACACGCGTCTCAGGTCCGGATATATGCGGGCCGGATGCCCTATTCTAACGGCCCTGACGCCCCNCTTCACCAGGACCTCCAGCAGGTTGTCCACTGCGGTGTTTGAGTCCGCCGTGATCAGCACCCTCTCGNCCCTCTCAACCGCCTGCATCACCACCTCCGCGCAGGTTATTGTCTTGCCCGTCCCCGGCGGTCCGTGTATGAGGAAAAGCGGCGATGAGCCCATCGCCAGACGCACCGCAGTCCTCTGCACATCGTTGAGAGCGGCGTTGAACCATCTCCCCACGGGCTCCTCATCCACCTCCACGTGTCCCGTCCCCAGCAGAACGGGAAGCGGGAAGACGGACCTCCCCGTCTCCACGAACTTGAGCGCCTCCAGCATCCTCTGAAAGGTTATGTCGTTGACGTAGAGGTCTATGCGGAGTTTCTTCGCGGACAGGAGCCACCGCGGGGGCTTCGCATCAAAGGCAACCAGGAAGTATCTCGCCCCCGCTTCAACAACGGTTCCCGTCTGCCCCTCCTTCAGGGGGCTACCCCTGCTGACAAGGACCACATCGCCGTTTCTTATCTCGTGCTCGGGCATGTCGGCGCGGGAGAGGCGGAGTATGTGGCGGGAACCGAAGCCGACGCCCTCGTACTTGGGGCGGAGGTTGAGAACCGCGCGACCCACCCTCTCCCTCGCCCTGCCGCTTAAACGGCGGATTTCCCTCAGGTGAAATTCAACCTGTGCCTTCCTTTCCAGATGAACGAGTTCAGAAAAATGGCGGACGTACTGCGCGTCCGTGTAAAAGAGGTTAGAGGAACCCGTACCTGTCCTGAAGTTCATTTGCCACCTGCTCCAGCAGTTCCTCGAAGGAGGTGCTCTCCACCTCCACGGCCTCTGTGCCCTCGTAGGTGAGCCGCGCTATGAACTTGCTCCCGTCCCTGACTATTTCAACCTCTGCCAGCACCTTCATCGTCCACACCCGCATAGGCGATGGGAAGGGGCTATATAAAACCTTCTGCCGGTTTCGGGCCCCATTCAGAGCGCTCTGCGAAGCGCGTTCGCGGCTGCAGACCGCGCCCTCATCACCGCCTCGCTTTTGAACCCCCTCAACCCGCACCACATAGGGGCGCGTATATCGTTCGCGCCCCTCACCTTGCCCGCCCCGGATGCCTGTAAACGCCTCCATACCTATCCAGATGTTTCTGCAGATATTTATCCACGCGGAAATTGTATTCTTCTCTCCGCGAAAGTATGATCTCAAGCGCTCTTCTAAGGTCATCCTTCTTCCATCCATCCCAGAACGAGAATCCAATGAATCCCCTGGACTTATCCCTGATCCAGAAACCCATTATTGGCTCCTGACTGTGGGAATTCCAGTACGCCCCCACCACGGCGATGTCCGTGAAGAAAACGGATTTCTCCACGATCCCGTCAACCACGATTTTTATGGACACATCGTCAATCACGCCCTCAATTTTCCTGTCCGGCTTCACCGATTTCGCACGGAATATACTCATCGTGAACAGCAGCAGAGCCATCCCTGCCATCGCGATGCCGACGAGGATTTTTCCCTCAAGCAGAAAGAATGCGGATGCGATGCTGATTAGGACTCCCGCGAGGACGCCGAACAGCGGCTCCACATATTGAACCCTCGGGTCGCAGCGCATGACGAACTCCTTGACCCCCATTGGAAGGGGATTTCATAGAGAATATATGAAAAATGCGCAGGGTGGTTCTGCCCCTTTCAACGAGAAAACCCCTCTCTCCTCCTCACCTCCGCCGTGAGACGGCTGCTCGGCCCGTCGCCCCTCGCCACGAAGACGCCCGCCTTGCCCTTCACCGCCTCCGAGATCTCTGCCACGTCCCTGTGCGTGAACCCCGGGCAGAGGAGGATTGAATGGATACCCTCCTCCACGAGCGCCCTGGAGACCTCCACCGCCTGCCTCTGGTCCCTCACGAGAACCACCGTGAGCCGGTACCTATCCGTTTCAACCACGCATCTGTGCTTCTCCGGGTCCGCGTCCGGGGCGTGCGCTATGAACGCCGCTCTGAAGGCCATGTCCGTTCACCCCGGACAGTCATGGGGATTGGCATATTTCCGGGTTTCGCCCCATGTTTTGATGAAATTGACAGTTGAATGTCAAAATCAGCGTGCTCCTCGCCCTTGCATAAGCCGGCAAAAAGTAGATATCTGTAAAAGCGCATCCATGATGTGTTCAGAATGCACCTCATTTTTAGCGAGAGGAACCGGCCGAGCACGGGCAGCTATGAGGATTTCAGGGAACAGTTCCTCACGACGTACAGGGATTACTTAGTCGGTTTCCTGAACAGATCGGTTATTGCAACAGTCATCGCGATTTCGCTCACGATACCCCTTACCGTGATCATTTTTCCAGCACCTGTGAATGCGGTGTTCGTGGCCCTGCTCGCCGTCGCCGGATTCTGTGTCCTTTATGCCACGTTCAGGATGAAGGTCTCTCTGCAGAATCCGGAGAGGATGAAACTGAACCACAACAGCGGGTATATGCTGAAGATGTACTATTACCTGGCGAAGGATGACCTCAGGGGCGTTGAAATGATGTTGAGGGAGAACAGACGCGCCGAGAGCACACTCAGGCGGGCCGGTCTGGACATATGGAAGTATCTGGAAATAGCGAGGGCAGTTCAGAGTGCGAGGATATATGAAAGTGAGGGGAATTATGACGAGGCAGCCAGGATATACAGAAACATCGGATTCTGGGATGATGCGAAGCGCTGCATGGAGATGGCGGTGAGGAGATGACGGGCAGCAATCAAATCAGCATATCCTCGGCACGGGATCCCCTATTGGACGCTCCACGATTCTCTTCCCGCCCACGCCCGTCTCCATCACAACGAACTCCAGGTCCTTACGGACCTCGCCTATGATGGCCGCGTTCTCGCCGCCGGGCGTGCGCCTGAGCGCCTCCAGAACTTCCTCCGCTCTGTGAGGTGCAACCGCCAGCACGGCCTTCCCCTCGTTGCCGATGGTGAGCGGGTCTATCCCCAGGAACTCGCAGGCAGACAGCACCTCCTCCCTGATGGGTATGTCGCTCTCCCGGATGTATATGCCACAGCCGGATTTCGCGGCCCACTCGTTGAGTATCTCCGCCAGCCCGCCCCTGGTGGGGTCCTTGGCCGCCGCAACCCCTCCTGCTCTAAGCGCTGCCTCCATGACGCGGTTCAGGGGCATGACGTCGCTGACCACGGTGGTCTCGAACCCCACGCCCTCGCGTCCGGAGAGGACGGCCACGCCGTGGTCCCCGATGTATCCGCTGACTATGATGACATCGCCGTCCCTCACGTTCGCGTCGGCGAGCCACGGTACAGTCACATCCCGCGCCAGCGCCTCAAAGTTCTCGTCCAGAAGCGGG
>MTNG01000047.1 GCA_002011395.1 Candidatus Aciduliprofundum sp. JdFR-45 | reverse complement strand
GGTGAGGATTTTCACCCCTGCCAGGGCGAGCCACTCCTCGGCGGGAGGTGGACCTGCCATTCTCTCAACCATTTCCCCCAAACTCCAAAGGAAGAACGCGAGGAACAGCATGAAGGCCGACGAATTGCCCGGCCTTTTCAGACCCGTTTTCAGGAGCAGGGTAAGCAGCAGGCCGAAGATAACGGTCGCCACGCACGCGGGATAAAACGCTATTGGAAACCACATGGATAAAACTAACGCATCCCAATTATTTATTTTTTCCGTCAGACCCTTCCGGGGGCGCGCGCGGGATGACAGCAAAACGCTTATTAAAGCCCGTCGCCATGGTTATGCTGGGGTGTGCATATGAGGGGGTTTGCAGTCGCTGTGGCGGTAATGGCGCTGCTTGCCATGGCGGCGGGCACCGGTGTGAGGGGCGATGTCTCCACGCCGGACACGTCGCCGGTCCCCGCCCTTCTCTGGGAGTATCAAATAGCCGGGAACAGCCATGCGATCGCCGTGTCTCCAAACGGGACGTACGCCGCCATGCACAACGGGACACATCTACACCTCTACGACAGGGGCGGTTTGCTCTGGAGCGTTGAGTGCTCCGGTGGGTACGACGTCCGCGTGGATGACCGTGGGAGGACGTACGTTCTGGGGGGAGACATAGCCCTCCGGATGTACGATGTCAACGGAAATCTGCTCAGGGGTTACAGCCCGCCTGCCTACGGGGCCATCGTAACCGCGATGGATGTCAGCAGGGATGGGAAGTACGTGGCGGTGGCGTGGTCCTCTGGCGATGCCAGAGGAGTGGATTTTCTCAGAACGGATGACCAGGGGTCTGAGTGGCTCCCCTATGCTAACTTCACGATAGACGAGGACATAATGGTTGACGGCGTGAAAATATCATGGAATAACGATAAAGTGCTCGTTTACGGCTGGTACGTTGATTCCATGATTTACCTCGTTGACCTTTACGGCAACGAACTCTGGAACACATCCGCCGTCTACGGTTACGTTGACATGGACCCATACGGGTATCACATCCTGTGGGGCAACGACACGACCATGCACCTGATTGAAAACGGGACAGAGAAATACACAATCACCACGGACGAACTCGTCGGTGAGAACGCCACGGAGACGATTTACTATGCCGTGCTCACGCACAGGTACATAGCGATATCCTCACCCCGCATAAATATAATTGACTTCAAACGGGACCCCTACACGATAGCGTGGTCAAAGATTGGTTCGTGGGGGGACAGGGAGGATCTCATTTCGGCCGCGGGGGACTACATGGTCACATGCGAGGACTACATTCTCCATTTCTGGAAGATAAGCACCGGCGAGGAGATGTGGAGAGAATTCCCCAGCCCAGGCGTGGAGGATATGAAGCTCTCGGAGTACGGGACGTTCATACTCTACTGGTTCTACAACGACACCGGACACTATATGAGGTACATAGCCTCACGTCCGGACATCGCGCTCAGCTTTGAGCCCTACATCGCAGGGGATGGCACGGTCTATGTGTGTGAGGATACAAAGTTTTACTTATCATACTCCTATGTGGCGCCGTCGGCACGTGCCTACTGGCGCGTTGACGCCGGAGATTACACGGAATACTCCACCTATTTCTATATAGCCGACTACGATGAGGGGTTCCACACGGTGGAGTACTACTGCGTGGATTATTACGGTCTTGAGAGCGGCGTTAAAGCCCGTGCAGTCTACTTGGATAAGAGCCCGCCAGCGCTGGATATCCTTGCACCGCTCAACGGCTCCCTCGTACCTCAAACCTTCCAGCTCAGGGTGAATTGCAGCGATTCCGGAGTCGGTGTAGCAACGATGGAGTACTCTGTGGATGGCGGGTCGTGGATGCCCATCCAGTCGGTGAGCGTTCAGATAGGCCCGCTTCCCGATGGCATGCACACCATACGTGTGAGGGCATCGGACCTCTTTACCCACACTTCGGTGAGTTATATCTCGGTGATCGTGGATTCTACACCTCCTACCTTGTGGATAGTAGAGCCAGAGAACAGCACACAGGTTGGTGAGAGGTTCACGCTCGTATGGAACGCCACGGATAGCGTGGGTATACACCACTATGAGGTCCGGGTGGACAGCGGTTCGTGGGTTGACGTCGGGGTGAACACCTCCTACGGCTTACACCTGCAACCTGGCGAGCACACGCTGTACGTCAGAGCGGTTGACACGGCGGGCAACGTGGCAGTGGCGTGGGTGAAGGTTAGGGTCATGGCGCCGTTCCCATGGATACCCGTGGCGGCTGCGGTCATGGTGATAGCGGTCGCCCTCAGTGCCTTCTTCCTGTACCGGAGGCGTTCCAACCCCGTTGAGAGAGAGACCGTGGAGATGGAAGGGGAGAACGCTCGCTGAGGCTCACCCCTCCCCATACCTCTCGTTCACCAGGCGGAATATGCCCTCGGCGGTCTTCCTCCCCACCCCGCGCACCTGCATCAGTTCCCCCGGGCTGGCGTCTATCACGCCCCTCACGGTGCCGAACTCCTCCAGGAGGCGCTTCGCGAGGGTGGCGGAAACGCCGGGAAGCGACTCCACGACTGCCCTCTTCTTCTCGTCGTCGCTCAGAGCCCTTTTCTGCCCCCTCACGGCCACGTCCCTCCTCTTGGCCCTCTCCCTCCTGAGGAGGGCGAGAATGACCTCTGCGGTCTCCTCCTCGCCGCGCGTGAAGAGCACGGGGATGCCGTAATCCACCGCGAGGGAGGCGATGGCACCGTAGGCCGACCCGTGCGGGATGTTCCCGGGTATCCCCCCCTCAACGATCACGATGGGCCTCTCGTAGGCCTCCTTCAACCTTCCCGCCTGCTCAAAGAGGCGGCCGTCGAAGAGGGATGAGGCGAAGTCTGCTGAAGTCTTCCTCTCCACCACGACCCTATCGGATATAACGTAGTCCCCGACGGGGAGCGACTGCGGTGTGACCCGCACGCCCTTCCTCATGAGATGCCTCACCACGCCGCCTCCCATCTCCCTTGAGTCCACGACCACCTCGGGAGAATCCTCCCCGGCGAAGTCAAACAGTGTGCGCTGCCCTTCCTTCTTCCTGACGTCCGCCCCCTTCTTCTCATCCGCCTCTTCCTTCTTCTCCTCCTTCACGGCGTCCGCATATTCCTCAAACTTCAGCCGGTCGGACAGCTGCTCCCTGAGGACCTCCATCTCGCGCAGCATCCTCTTCTCCTTGCTCCTGCTGCTCCAGTAGTACGCCTGGTCCCTCGTGCCCCTCGTGGCTATTATGTAGACGGTCCCCGCCCGCCTCCGCCCGGTCCGGCCGCGCCTCTGTATGCTCCTTATCTCGGAGGGCACGGGCTCGTAGAATATCACGGCGTCCGTGGAGGGAATATCAAGACCCTCCTCCGCCACGCTCGTGGCCACGAGGACGTTGTACTCGCCGTTTCTGAACTTCTCCACGATCTCCACCTGCTCCCTCTGCCTCAGTCCCCTGTCCTCCCCCCTGCTGGCCTGGCCAACGAAGCGCACCGGACGTGCGCCCTCCACGGACTCAAGCGCCTTCGCCACGAGCGCGGCTGTCTCGCGGTACTGTGTGAAGACGATTATGCGCGCGTCCGGCTTTCTGGCGAGCGTCTTCCTCACGAGTTCCTTCACGACCTCCAGTTTGGGGTTCTCTATCTCCTCCATCCTGGCCCTCACGCGCCGCGCCGCCGAGAGGGCTGCGAGGAATTCAGGTATCTCCACGAGCATGCGCGCAGCTCTGCTTCCCCCCCTCTTAGAGGCGTCCTCCACTATGGATTCCAGGTGTTTCAGGCACGCCTCCACACCCTGCGTCTCCAGGTACTCTAAAGCGTAGTCCACTTTTATGGCGGCCGTTATCCACGCCATGGCCGTGTACCATGAACCCTCTCTCGTCTCCGCTATCTTCCCGGAGACCTCGCGCTGCGCCGCCAGAAGGTCGCTCCTTGTGGGCCTCTTCTTATGAAGCAATCCGAACTCGCGGAGTTTCGCTATCACCGCCTCATACGCCTTCATGAGGGCGGAGTGGAGCTCCCGCACCTCCTCCGGCATCTCCACGTGGACTATCTTCACGCGTATGGGGTGCACGTATTTCCTCACGTCCCTATCCTTCTCCGTCCTTATCTCCGCCCTCTCTATCCCGAGGTTCGCTATGATCTCATCCAGTTTCTCCCTCACGCTTCCCGGCGAGGCGGTTATGGCGAGAACGAGGGGATCTTTCGCCCTCTTTCTGTACTCCTCCGCCACGAGCACGTACGCGTAGTTACCCACGGCCCTGTGCGCCTCATCCACTATCAGCAGCGAGAAGTCCTCCAGAGGCGCGATTCCGGCGATCACGTCGTTCTCAACGACCTGCGGGGTGGATATTATGACCCTCGCCTCCCTCCACATCCTTGCCCTCTTCTCCCTCTTCACCTCGCCGGTGAACGCGACGATCTCTCCCTCAGGTATGTTCAGCACGCCTCTGAACGTCTCCAGGTGCTGCATCACGAGCGGCTTCGTGGGGGCGAGGAAGAGAACCCTGCCGTGGTTGAGTCGCTCCGCTGCCACCATGGCCGCTATGATGGTCTTCCCGAGGCCTGTGGGAAGTACAACAAGCGTGTTGCCCCTCAGCGCGCTCTCCGCGATCCTTATCTGGTACTCCCTCGGCTCTATCGCCCCCGGCCTGATGTTGGGATGCTCCGGAAACACGCACGGCTATCGGGAAGGGGTTTTATAAAAATAGCGGAGAGCGTGGGAAACTCAGTCGTAGAGCATATCCTTCTCCATCCTCTGGAGGTATTCCACGGAGCGCTTTACATCGGAGAAGAGATTGTATGCCCTTTCCACGTGCTCCCTCTTCACCACGTATCTGTCCGCCTTGGCCATCTCCCACGCCGGGGCCAGTAGTTGAAGGGCGTACCGGAGGGATCTCTCCTCGCCTATCTTCACCAAGAGCTCCAGCGCCTCGTCGTCCACCTCCATTCTCTCCTTCGCCGCCCTGATCCTTATGATCTCCCTGATCTCGTCCCCGCTGTACTTCCGCGTGGTGATGACGAGCAGACGGTCCAGCAGGTCGAGGGGCATGCCGTGGGGCGACTTCAGATCCGTGCCGCGCACTCTGGTTATGCCGCGGTTCGTTGCGAATATGATGATGGGCGAGAGGTCCTGCTCCATGGCCCTGTTGAGGAACGCGTAGGTCTCTATGTCCAGCATGGAGGACTCGTCTATGAACAGCACCCCGGGAATCAGCTCCGCGATGCCCTCCGAGACCATCCTCCTGACCTTCTCGTCCACCTTTCTTCGTACCTCCTCATCTATCTCCTTCCTCTCCCCGCCGAAGAAGAGGGAGAATATGTCCCCGCCGTGCCGCGAGTTCATCATATCTATGTCGTGGAGGGTCAGGGTGTACACGAACTCCTTCTCCTTCATAACGGGGCCTTCCGGGATGGGAACCGTTCTGGAAGTTGAGACGTCGTACTCCCTCTCCGAACCTTCCGCCACGCCGAGCTTCGCGATGCGGTACCCGTCCACATCTATCTGTATCACGTCGCCCGTCTCGATCCCCTGCTGCACCACCCTCATGGCGAAGTCGGCGTCCATGCGGAGTTTCTTTTTCTCGTCTTTCGTGGCTAACTTGAGCACGCAGGAGCTGGGGATCTTCTGGAAGGGGTTGTAGGGGTGCTGCGTCCACTGAATCTCTATCTCCTCAACCTTTCCCTCGTAAACGCGGCGCATCTCCCTTATCTTCACCCCTATCGCCTTCCGCATCGCCTGCGTGAGGAACTCCGTCTTCTTCACCTCTGCGGAGTATATCTCGCTCCCCGCTATCGGCACGAAGGGCACGTCGGCGCCCAGCTCCTTGGCTATCGCCATGGCCAGTGCGGTCTTGCCGCTCCCCGGCGGGCCGGCCAGGAGTATGGCGTTGCCCGCGAACTTGCCACTCTTGATCATGCGGACCACCAGGCCCGCGGCCTCCCTCGCCTCCTCCTGGCCAACCATTCCGGCGGCTATCTTCCTCGCCCTGCCGTTCTCGTCCAGGCCGAGGCCGGTGATGTGCGAATGCGCGGAGATCCTCTCCCACTCGCCGATCTCCTGCACCGCCATCCGGGCATCACCGCCCACCCACAGAGGGCTCATTCGGATAAAATTTTCTGTGGGGGGTGAGAGGGATAGAGGGGGCAAAATTTCCCCATGTGTGTGATGTTCACGTCTCGGCATATACGACATCTAGGTGCAATTCACAGGACGAAAAAGGACGAATTGAGACGAGTCCCTTATTATGTCCGTTAGGTAGGAGGTAAAACCCATCAAACGTATTTTGAAATAATATATCCCATGCAGCCTCACTCCAGTCAATGGTTATATTTGATACCTCAGCCACAAAAATTATCTGTTCCTGCATCCAGTTTTTAGTCCTTTCCAGAGCCGACTCTGAGAAAGTTCCCCCCTCCCATGCCATTAGATAAGCCCACTCAGCGGTATCATTTCTGGCCGCGACAATCTGTATACTGAAAAATTCATCATAGGTTGGATGCAATACAATATAAACCTGCAGTTCACAATTATATGCATCATTATAATAATTCTGCTTTTCATCTGTCATATTTTCTACTGAATAATTATAATTTTTAAGCACATGGGTCACATTCACAACATCTATATTTATCACCTCTGTATAATTTAATGGAATCGTGACAATAACAGCGTTTATATATCGCTCTCCATGTTGTCCGGTATGGGTAAAGTATACGGGTATGGATATGTATACGTATACTATAAATAATAAATAGACGATTATTACAGATATTATTCCGACTATTTTCAATGCACTCTTCTTTTGTCGCAGATATCTGAAGGCCTCTAAGCACTTCCTTTTCATAGTCCTCACACCTCACTACCGTCGTAGTATCGTGTGTATATGGTTGGAGATATTGGCGTCCAGTCGTAGTAGTATATCCGTCTGTTCTCCCACTTTTTACTGAAATTATAATTCTTCATATGTACCCTCCGATGTCATAGTCATCCAGGCAATGGTATACACATGTCTTTCCCAATCCAGCGATACCCCGACAATTTTTGCCAACTCCTCAGCGGCCTGTCTGGCCAGTTCTTTGTCCTTTTCTTTCTTCGCGGGTTCAAATGCCAAACAGCCACCTACACCAACAACAACGTGAGACTTGGTGGTATTGTTTATTGGCTCATATCCGTAGAATGTCACCTTGAATGCAGATACATCATATTTCTGAGCGTACTCCTCATTGGGTATCGGCCATTCAACCTGTATGCACCAATCCCACGACTTGTTATCTCCTTCATATACGATTGCTGTATAGCCTTCCATGGTCAGGTTTTCAAGCGCCTGTGTGTAGTTGAAATTATTATAATCTTTTTTAAAATACACCACTAGAGATTGAACTCCCTCGGCCCTATCACTCTTATACGATGTAAATGAAATGGTTGATATCAAATATACGGCTGAGAGCATTAATACAGATAGTATAATTATGACAATTGTTATTAAAATTCTTTTCATTTGCTCACCACCTCCTATGGAGAGGCATCGTAGTACCTCGTAACTGCTGTGGGATAGGGCTCTCCTGCGGGATCATAATCAAAGGCATGCCAATACCATATAAGCTCTGTTGTTGATATGTATTTACCATTCCTTTGTGTATAGTTAGTAAACCACGGGAGATAGACGTTTAATCTTTTATTGTTGAGATAATACGATGCAGGCCACCACTCAGGATTCCCTACATCAAAGAGATTGCTGTTTTCGGGATGCGTATACGTGAATTTCACCACAGAATAGGGTTGACCTAGAGAGTCAGTAGTGTCCGGAATATTGTCCCCGTTATCATCCACCTCATAAATCCACACCCAGTGGGGGAACTCTTCCACCTTCCACACGTCGCCGCTTGGGTCCCACCACGCGGATTTAGCCAAAAGAACGAGCGGTGGATAGAAAGAATAATCTAGACCCCATCCCGGCGCGCGCCACTCCGCATGTCCTTCTCCACCTGTCGTGCCCCTGAACCACATCAGCTTCACCATCAGACCAATTATCTCGTCGGTGGATGGTGTGTTATCGTTCCATAGCGCATCTGCAATTGATATGGGAGGAAGCACAAAATATCCAATGAGTGGACTGAGAATGTTAATAAGTTGCCAGTACCATTCCTCCCCCTCGATGTATCTGCCCACTTTGAGCGCGGTACGCGTATCAATTTCCTCTCCCGGCGCATACATCACCCTGTGTCCCCCGGCGTCGTGGTAAGTCCTGACGTGGAGCCAGTCGCGGTGAACCCTCGGGTCGTTGAAGTCAAACGCCCTGAGGTTGTGGTGGAAGTCAAATATCGCCTTGGAGGGCTTGTACTCGCCCACGTCGTAGACGACCCAGAAGTACCACCAGTCATGCGGGTGTGGGCTCTGTCCGGGATCGTCGTGGAACACGTAGTAGAACCAGTACTGAATGCCGAGCAGGCCGCCAGAGGGCATCCTTCCACCTCCTCTATAAAAATCAAAACTGAACGCTCAAATATAAATCTTACTAAAATGAATTATATTTACTGATTGTTCATAGATATGTGCTTTTCTATCGTTCGGTCGAAAATATCAGAATAAACTCTCATCTACCCCCACACAACCACCCACTCGCCGAACTCGTCGCCCCTGCACTCGCACTTTGTGTGCTCGCACCTGACGTTCTTCAATCCGATGCTCTCCACGGCTCCCACGAAGTAGTGGGCGTGGGCCCTGCAGAGAATCGGAGATGCGCACACGCTGTAGCCTCTGATCACGGCCTTCCCATCCTCCACAAGTTCGCCCTCAATCCTGCCGAAGTCGTAGAACTGTGGCCAGTACTCTCCGGCTTTTCTGAAAAGCATGCCGGGCGTGCCCGCCCACCTCACGAACCATCCGACGATTCCCTTCTTCTTCGGCGCGGCCCGGGACATCTCGTTCACGACCTCCGGTCCGTACATCTCCTCCACGGTTTCCATGAAAATCAGGTAATCCCTGAGGGGATACTTCCCCTTGAGTTTGAACCCCTCTATGCTTGCAGGTCCCCTGTAGCCGTTCTGGGCCATTTTTCTGAAAAGCGCGTCCATCCCGCCCTTCCCCTTTCTCTCCCGTATGTACCTCATCAGGGCGACGAAGGTGCCCCCGTAAACGTGCTTGCCCTCGGGGTCTATGCATCCCACAGAGGCCACCCCCTACGAACACTCTATGTGGTTGGGAATATATAATTTTATTCATAGCATCTTCCCTCGGCGCGCCCCGGTCCGCGGGGCGGAGGTCGCGGGACACGCCTCCTATACGGCCGCTTTGGCTCACTGGCAGGGCTGGAAAAAACGTTAAACACGGGCTCAAATCACAACCTATTTATGTATGCCCCTCATGGGGTGCATAGGTGATGTTTATGGCGGAAAGGAGGAAAAAGGTCATAATAATGGGTGCGGCAGGAAGGGATTTCCACAACTTCAATGTCTATTTCCGCGATAACGAGGAGTATGAGGTCGTGGCCTTCACCGCCACGCAGATCCCGAACATAGAGGGGAGAAGGTACCCGCCGGAACTCGCCGGCAAGCTTTACCCCGATGGCATACCGATATACCCGGAGGAGGAGCTGCCCAATCTGATAAAGGAACTCGGGGTTGACGTGGTTGTCTTCGCGTACAGCGATGTGAGCCACGAGTACGTGATGCACCGCGCGTCCATAGCCAACGCCGCCGGCGCCGATTTCTGGTTTTTGGGCGCCGAGAGCACTATGCTGAAGAGCGAGAAGCCCGTTATAGCGGTCACCGCGGTCCGCACGGGCTGTGGCAAGAGCCAGACCACGAGGCGTGTGGCGGATATCCTCAGGAAGAAGGGGCTGAAGGTCGTTGTGGTCAGGCATCCCATGCCCTACGGGGACCTGGTGAAGCAGAGGGTCCAGCGCTTCGCCAGTTACGAGGACATGGACAGGCACGAGTGCACAATTGAGGAGAGGGAGGAGTACGAGCCGCACATAGACCGCGGCATGGTGGTCTACGCGGGCGTGGATTACGAGGCGATACTCCGCGAGGCGGAGAAGGAGGCGGATATCATCCTCTGGGATGGCGGGAACAACGATATCCCCTTCTTCAAGCCCGACCTTCACATCGTGGTGGTTGACCCGCACAGGCCGGGCCACGAGGTGCGATACCATCCGGGCGAGACGAACCTCCGCATGGCTCACGTGGTGGTGATAAATAAGATAGATACGGCGGACAAGGCCAAGATAGACGAGGTGCGGAAGAACGTGATGGAGGTGAACCCCAACGCTGTGGTGATAGACGCCGCTTCGCCCATCTTCGTGGACAACCCGGAGGTCATAAAGGGCAAGAAGGTCCTCGTTATAGAGGACGGCCCGACGCTCACCCACGGCGAGATGACCTACGGGGCGGGCGTGATAGCGGCCATGAAGTACGGCGCCTCCGAGCTCATGGACGCGCGCCCCTACGCCGTCGGAACGATAGTGGACACCTTCAAGAAGTACCCGCACATCCACAACTACCTGCCCGCCATGGGCTACGGTAAGAAGCAGATAAGCGACCTGGAGAAGACCATAAACAACACGCCCTGCGAACTCGTCATAAGCGCAACGCCCATAGACCTGACCCGCGTCATAAACGTGAACAAGCCGGTCATACGGGTGAAGTACGAGCTGGACGAGATAGGGAGGCCCACGCTGGAGGACGTCCTCAGCGAATTCCTGAAGAGGAAGGGCCTTCTCTGACACCTCTTTTTTATATATCTATACTCATAACCTCACGCGCGTGCTCTATTATGAACCTCCTGCGCGGCTCAACCTCCTTCCCCATTAGTATGGAGAACACGCGCTCCGCCTCCTCCGCATCCTTCAGCGTGACCCTTTTCAGCTTCCGCGTTTCGGGGTTCATGGTCGTCTCCCACAGCTGCTCGGGGTTCATCTCGCCCAGACCCTTGAACCTCTGCACTATGACGTTCTTCCCGAGTTTCCTCACCAACTCATCCTTCTCCGCGTCGCTGTAGACGTAGTGCACCTCCTTCCCCTTCTGGACTCTGTAAAGCGGCGGCTCCGCTATGTAGATGTGCCCCCTCTCTATGAGGGGCCGCATAAAGCGGTAGAAGAGCGTGAGCAGCAGTGTCCTTATGTGCGAGCCGTCCACGTCCGCGTCGGTCATTATTATTATCCTGCCGTACCGCAGTTTGGAGTAGTCGAACTTCTCCTCCACCCCCGTCCCCACGGCGGATATCAGGGCGCGTATCTCCTGGTTGTTGAAGGCCTTGGTGGGGTCCGCCTTCTCCACGTTCAGAATCTTTCCGCGGAGGGGCAGTATCGCCTGGTAGTGCCTGTCCCTCGCCTGCTTCGCGTTGCCGCCGGCGGAGTCCCCCTCCACTATGAACAGTTCCGCCTTTGAGGGGTCCTCCTCGGTGCAGTCCGCCAGCTTCCCCGGCAGGTCCATGCTCTCCAGCGCGCTTTTCCGCCTCGCCGCCTCCTTCGCGCGCCTCGCCGCCTCGCGCGCCTGCGCCGCCTGGATGGCGCGCCTCACGATTCTATCGGCTTCTAGGGGATGCTTCTCCATCCACCTTCTCAGACCCTCGCTGACCACGTCGTACACCGCACTCCTCGCATCCGTGTTGCCCAGCTTCGCCTTCGTCTGCCCCTCGAACTGCGGCTCCGGGTGGAGCACCTGCAGAACAGCGGTGAGCCCCTCCACCACGTCCTCCACGGTCAGCGATTCGCCCTCCTTGAGGACCCCTCTCTCCCTGCCGTAGGCGTTGAGAACGCGCGAGACGGCGGTCTTGAACCCCGTGAGGTGCGTCCCGCCGTCCACGGTNGGTATGCTGTTCACAAACGTGACGAGGTTGGAGGATGTGGCCGTGGTGTACTGCAGAGCGACCTCAACCCTTATGCTGTTGTGGGCACCCTCTATCCACACGACGGGGTGCAGGGCCTGCCTGTTGCGGTTCAGGTGCTCCACGAACTCCTTCAGCCCCCCCTCGTGGTGGTACTCCTCCCGGGTTCCATCCCTCTCGTCGTGGAATATTATCCTCACGCCCCTGTTGAGGAAGGCCAGTTCCTCCAGGCGCCGGCTCACAACCTCCTTTCTGATCTCCGTCGTCTCAAATATCTCCGGGTCAGGCTTGAACGTGACGCGCGTCCCGGTGGGGGATGTGATGTGAAAATCTATTCTGAGCTCATCCTCGTACCACCTCACGGTGCCGTCCTCCAGCACCTCCCCTATGACCTTCACGTCGCACCTCTTCAGACCCCTCTCAAACTCCTGATAGTAGACCTTTCCGCCTCGCTTCACGTAGACCTTCAGCCATTCAGAGAGCGAGTTCACCACGTGAAGGCCCACGCCGTGCAGCCCGCCGGAGACCTTGTAGAAGGACCGGTCAAACTTCGCCCCGGAGTGGAGTTTCGTGAGGACGAGTTCCAGCGCGGACACGCCGAAGTGCGGATGCGTCTCCACGGGTATGCCGCGGCCGTCGTCCTCCACGGTGACGCTGCCATCGGGGTGTATGGTGACGTAGATGGTGGTGCAGAAGCCGGCAAGTGCCTCATCTATGCTGTTGTCCACGACCTCCTGTATGAGGTGATGCAGTCCCCTCTCCCCCGTGCTCCCTATGTACATGCCGGGGCGCTTCCGCACAGCGTCCCTTCCCTCCAGCACCTGTATTGATTTCGCGTCGTATCTATCGCTCACGCGTACCCAAATGATTCATCGGCTAAATACCTTTACCTGCGGGTATCCTTCCATCAACGCTCCCGCCCTTCCGTCATCGCATTGCAATAATTCGGACACATTCTGCCCATGCTGGGCGATGCGTCTAATTTCTCGGCAGCAGGGAGAGGTACGAGAGCGCGGCGACTCCGAGGCACAGGAGCGTGGAGACGAAGAGCCAGCGTTCCACGGCGTCGGTCCACATCGCCTTCACCATGTAGTTCTCCCGCCCGGGCGTGGGATAGGGTTCGTCGTAGAAGTCGTCTGTGAAGTTGTCCGTGTCGTACCCGCCGCGGTACCGCGCCCACGAGTGGTTGAGTATGTAGCGGGGCGGCTTGCCCATGTTGTCGACGATGGTCCCGTTTCCTATAGGAATAAATATATAAATAAATGTATTGGGGGCATACGGCACCTCTGCCTGATATACGTTTTCAATATGCACGCCCCAGTATGCGGTGAAATTTTTGATTGACGGCGTGAACACCACGTACCCGTGCGGGGGTATTGTCAGGTTCACCGGGAAGGACCATATTTTATATACAGGTATATAAGCAAAACGATATGCCAGGTTGTCTAAGCAAATGGACTCATCCGTCGGGTTGTAGAGTTCAAACCACCTCGCCCTGGGGTCAAGGGTGTAGAGGGCCACCTCGTTTATCAAGAGGTGGTCGCCCGACGGGCGCATATCCGCGTGGTGAACGCTGAACAGCGACAGCCCCGCGAGGAGCAGAAGGGACGCGAAGACGGCGGCCCTCTTCATCCGCACGGCCTCCACCTCATACGGATGCTATGAGGTTCCTCGCATATAAACCCACCGCGCAGATGTCCGGAGAACGGGTGCAGAATCACCTTATTCGCTTCCTCCTCACGGGTATCCCGTGCTCGCCTGCCGCGACCCTCACCACGCGCCACGCGCGGTCCAGATCCTCCCTGTAGTCGCGGGAGAGCGTGACTGTCCCCTCCGGGTGCCTGATTTTCAGGTTCACCGTGATGCCGCCTCCCACGTCCAGGTACTCAACCACGACCTCCTCCACGTCGGCCCAGCGCACCTCCCTCCTCCCCCAGAGTATGCGCTTTGTATCCATCTCCACGGGCCTCCACGTGTGGGCGATCCGCATCATATGCACGGCCCCCGACGCGAGCAGAAGCGCGATCAGGAGAAACGCCACGCCCGCGAGGAAGCGAGCGGTACCCCATCCCCCCGTGGAGACGAAGTAGAGCGCGCAGAGGATGGACACGATGGTGCTCATTATGAAGTAGAACAGGCGCCGTCTGATCCTCTCGCCCACGATTTTCCGGAACTCCTCGCTCTCCGAATACCGCATGGGGTGGATAGGGCTTCCGGGTTTAAAAAGGTTCCAAAAACTATATCTCCGCCACCCATCATGTGGCGGTGGTGATGCGCATGAAGAGGGATCTGATATCTATAACGGACGTCAGGGCGGACCTGCTGGATATCATAGACATGGCGATATTTCTCAAGAAGAAATCCCGGCTGGGGGAGGTTTTCGAGCCGCTGAAAAACAAAAGTTTGGCGATGATCTTTGAGAAGCCGTCCACGCGGACCCGCGTCTCCTTTGAGGTTGCCATGACGCAGCTGGGCGGCCATGCCCTCTATCTCAGCCCCCGTGACATGCAGCTGGGGAGGGGCGAGACGATAGAGGACACCGCGCGCGTTCTCTCCCGCTACGTGGACGCCATCGTCTACAGGGCATACGACAACAAAATGGTCAGGAAGCTGGCGGAGCACGCTACAGTCCCCGTGATAAACGCGCTGGACGATAGAGAGCATCCGTGCCAGATAGTGGCGGACCTCATGACCATCATGGAGAAGAAGGGGAGGTTCAGGGGCCTCAAACTGGCGTACGTGGGAGACGGGAACAACGTCGCCAACTCGCTTCTGCTGGGCAGCGCCATAGTGGGCATGGACATGTACCTCGCATGCCCCGACGGATACGAACCCCCCGTGGAGGTGGTCAAGAGGGCGAAGGACATCGCGGAGGAGACCGGTGCGGAGATAGTGATAACCCACGACCCCGTGGAGGCCGTGAGGGATGCGGACGTGGTCTACACGGACGTCTGGGTGTCCATGGGCGATGAAGCGGAGAAAGAGCGCAGGGAGAGGGACTTTGCCCCCTACCAGGTGAACGAGGACCTCGTGAAGCACGCCAAGCCCCACTACATCTTTATGCACTGCCTCCCGGCCCACAGGGGCTACGAGGTGACGGATGAAGTGATAGACTCCAAGAACAGCGTGGTCTTTGACGAGGCGGAGAACCGTCTGCACGCGCAGAAGGCGATTCTCCTGCACCTCATACCCCATTAAACGCCGCGCCTGAACATTCTCTCTATCTCCCTTTTATCTATGCGCACTATAGTCGGCCTGCCGTGGGGGCAGGTGAAGGGGTTTTCGCACTCCGCCAGTTCTCGTAGCAATTTTCTCATCTCCTCCTCCCCGAGCGCATCTCCCGCCTTTATGGCCCCCTTGCACGCCACGCTCTTCATCGCCTCGTCCTTTCTGCCCTCCCTTAGGTGCATGAGCCCCTCCCTCAGCCCCTCTATCGCGTCCGCCCCCTCAAGGGTGGGCGGTACGGCGCGCACCATGACGCTCGTCCCGCCGAGTTCCTGAACGTCGTAGCCGAGCGAGGCGATGAACTCTCGGTTCTCCCTCAGCGCCGAAATCTCCCCGGGTGTGAGATGAACCACCGCGGGCTCCACGAGTTTCTGGGAGCCGCGCCTCTCCACGCTCTTCATGAACCTCTCGTATCTGATTCTCTCGTGGGCGGCATGCTGGTCCACGAGGAAGAGCGACCCCTCACCCTCCGCCACGATGTACGTGTTGAGCACCTGCCCGACAACGCGCATGACCGGCAGCCGGAGGGATTTCAGCGCGTCCTCTATCCTCATGGTTTTCCCCTCGCCCTTCCTCCCCTCCACGACCTCAAACCTGCTCTGCCTGGGGGCTTTCACCTCCAGATAGCCAGCGGCCGGCTTTTCGGCCGCCGGGCGGATATCCGGCACTAACCTCTCCACCTCCAGCGTCTGTGCCACGGCGCGCCTCACGGTGCTGTACACGGCGCGCGGGTCGCGGAACACAACCTCCATCTTCCGGGGATGCACGTTCACATCCACGTCCTCCGGCGGCAGGACGACGTTGAGAACGGCCACCGGGTACATGTCGCGCGGGAGTAGCGTCCCGTAGCCCTCCAGAACGGCGGCTCTGAGCCCGGAGTCCTCAACAACCCGTCCGTTGACGAAGACGTGGATGTGCGCCCCGCTCCTCGTGCAGGCGGAGGGGGAAGCGATGCACCCCGTGACGGTTATGCGGCCTGTGGAGAGGTGAACGGATTTGCACTCCCGCGCCACCTCCGCCCCCAGCAGGTACGCTATGCGGTCCCTCACGCTTCCCGGGGGTGCGTTCACCCTCTCCCTGCCGTTGACCCTGTACACGAAATGCACGTCGGGCCTGGCGAGCATCACGGCGGTGAGGAGCGAGGATATGCGCCTCTCCTCCGCGGCCGCGGATTTCATGAACTTCCGGCGCGCGGGCACGTTGAAGAAGAGGTCCCTCACGGTGACCGCCGTGCCGACGGGCGCGCCGACCTCCTCCACGGCCCTGATCTCCCCGCCCTCAACGACGACCCGCGTTCCCGTCTCCTCCCCCCTCGCGCGCGTTATCATCTCCACCTTCGCCACCGCACCTATGCTGTGAAGCGCCTCGCCCCTGAACCCGTAGGTTCTCACCCTGCTGAGGTCCTCCTCGTGAGATATCTTGCTCGTTGAGTACCTGGCGAATGCGAGGACCGCGTCCTCCCTCGTCATGCCCTCGCCGTCGTCCCTCACGGTTATGCTCTTCCGCCCGCCATCCACGACCTCCACAACGATTCTCGATGCGTGGGCATCCAGCGAGTTCTCCACGAGTTCCTTCACCACGCTCGCGGGCCTCTCGACAACCTCTCCCGCCGCTATCTTCTCTGCGATGTGC
>MTNG01000151.1 GCA_002011395.1 Candidatus Aciduliprofundum sp. JdFR-45 | reverse complement strand
CCGTGGGCGTGGAACGCTTTTCACAGTAGAAATCTTTTTCTACGTGTGCCACAATATATACGCAGGGGGTGTTACGTTGCCGAAGAGAGATGAAATCGTGGGGTTTCTGGATGGGTATCTCAGGGTGCGTGAGTGGAAAGACGATTCGCACAACAGCCTTCAGGTGGCGGGTGACGAAACGGTCACGAAGGTGGCCTTCGCCGTGGACGCCTGTATGGAGGCCTTCAGGCGTGCCGCCGATTCGGGTGCTGATATGCTCATAGTGCATCACGGTCTGTTCTGGTCCCCATTCCGCCCCGTGTCGGGCATACTGAGAGAGAGGTTGCTCTTTCTCCTATCAAACAGCATATCCCTCTACGCGGCGCACATACCTCTGGACGCGCACCCCGAGGTGGGCAACAACGCACAGCTGATGAAACTCCTGGGCGCGGAAATCCGGGAAAAGTTTGGGGTGTATCATGGAGTTCCCATCGGATACGGCGGCCGTCTGCAGGATCCCATGAGCGCGGAGGACTTGGCAGTCATGATAGGGGGCGAACTGGATTCGGATGTCAGAACACTTATGTTCGGGCCGCAGGAGGTGGAAAGGGTCGCCGTCGTCTCCGGGGGCGGCGCCTTCGCAACGGCCGAGGCCGTGGAAAAGGGATATCACGTTTTCGTCACGGGTGAGGTTGCCCACGAGGCGTATCACATCGCAAAGGAAGGGGGGCTGAACGTCATCTTCGCGGGACACTACGCCACCGAGACCACCGGTCTGAAGGCCCTGATGAATGTGGTGGCGGAGAGGTTTGACGTGGATGTGGAGTTCATAGATGTGCCCACTGGTCTCTGAGCCCCGGACACCTGAGGGCAAACCCCTTATAAAGCAATAAACAGATGCCCCTGCTCCCAGAGGTGTGCATAATGCTGGACATCGTGAGATTCGCCATAGGTTTCGCTCTGCTGGGCTACGCCGCCTACTCGGACATAAGGGAAAGGGCCGTGTACTCCGCTGTTTGGCTTGCTATGGCCACGGCGGGCTACATCCTGGCCGTTTACGAGTTTTCATCCAACGTCTATGCGCTTCTGACCTTTGCCGGCGCGGCTGTGGTTTTCTACCAGTGGTACATGGACAATATCCGGAACACCGTCAAAATGGCAATCTACTTCCTATCGTTCATTCTCGTTGTGGGTGGAATGGTGTTTGGATTTGCAGACCACGCCACATGGCTTGGTCTGGCGACCTACGCGGTTACGGTCCTGTGCATAGGGCTCTACAGGAAAGGTGTCATAAAGGGCAGGGCAGATGCACGGGCGATCATGGCCATCGCTGCGCTTCACCCCGCCTACCCGGCAATTGAGCAGATCATGACGCTTTCACCTCTCGCAAGGAGCGTGGCCGAGGTAACCATGCCCTTTGCCCTCCTGACGCTGTTCTATGCTGCCGTGAGCGCGCTCTCAGTTCCTGTTTATCTCGGCATAAGGAACGCTGCGAGGGGCGACGTTGGATGGCCGGAGATGTTCGTGGGCTATCGTCTGCCCCTGAGAAGAATCCCCGGCAGACACGTGTGGTTGATGGAGAGGGTTGAGGGTGATGACGTGGTGCTCTACCTTAAACCCGTGAGCGTTGAAGATGTGTGGGAAGAGGTCGCCAGACTTGAGGCGAAGGGGGTGAAGAGGGCATGGGTTCAGCCAAAGGTTCCCTTCGTCGTGTTCATCCTGGTGGGGTATACCCTGGCCTTTTTCGTGGGATATCCCCTGGCTTTCACAACATCGTAGGTGGCGCTCCACCCCGCATATCCAGGGCCTCAGCACACGCCGAACAGAAGGCAGCGGGCTTCATATCCACCTCTCTAACAGAATTGGAGTACCTCATAACGCAGAGGTTGCTGCAGTGCCTCAGCCCCAGCATGTGACCGACCTCGTGGAGCGCCTCCTTCCTCATCCGCTCCATGAAGAGGAGGCGCTTCCCAAGCAGACGTCTCCCGGATACTATTCCAACACCGTTTCCGGCGAGGCCGAAAACGAAGTTCGTACCCTCCACGTATATGTCGGCCATTGTGAGGCCAAGAACGGGGCGGGGGAAGAGACGGAGCATCTCCTCCAGGATAACCGGCGCGCTGTACTGCCCCCTGCTCTCCACGTAGGCCCGCCACGGAAGACCCATGGAGCCGGCAACCTCCACGCGGACACCCAGTGCACGCTGAAGGAAGAGGATTACATCCCTGAGAGTGGCCNCATCAAAGCCACCTACCACAGCCACCCTCAGCCCTTCACCACGCCGATGGGCCTCAGCTTCGCCACTATGCGCGATATTCCCGCCCCCTCCACCGCTTCAACCACATCTCCGACATCCTTGTACGCGTCGGGCGCCTCCTCCGCCACCACGCGCATGTCCGCTGCGCGAAGGTATATGCCCTCGCTCATGAGTTTCTTCTGCACGTCCCTGCCCCAGAAACGCCTCTTGGCCGCTGCCCGGGAGAGAACACGGCCGGCCCCGTGGCAGGTGGAGCCAAAGGTCTCGTGAAGCGCCCTCTCGGTCCCGACCAGCACGTAGGAGGCAGTGCCCATATCACCGGGTATCAGGACCGGCTGCCCCACGTCCCTGTAAACCCCGCTCAACTCCGGCCTGCCCGCGGGGAAGGCGCGCGTTGCCCCTTTCCGGTGGACGTAAAGCATCCTTCTCTTCCCATCCACCACGTGCTCCTCGTACTTGGCGATGTTGTGGGCAACGTCGTAAACAACCTCCATGCCGAGGTCTTCGGGGTCGGTCTCAAAGACCTTTCTGAAGCTCTCTCTCACCCAGTGCGTTATGAGCTGTCTGTTGGTAAACGCGTAGTTGGCAGCGGCGCACATCGCTCCGAAATAATCCTCCACCTCCCTGCTCCTGGCGGGGGCGCACGCGAGCTGCATGTCCGGAACCTTTATGCCGTACTTCCTCAGCGCCTCCTCCATGACGCGTATGTAGTCCGTTGCCACCTGGTGTCCGAGTCCGCGCGACCCCGTGTGTATCATAACGGTTATCTGCCCCTCTCCCGTTATGCCGAATTTCTTCGCTATCTCAGGGATGTAGACCTTCTCAACCACCTGCACCTCCAAGAAGTGATTACCCGCGCCGAGGGTGCCGAGTTGAGGAAGGCCGCGGGACTTTGCCTTGTGCGACACCTTTGAGGAGTCGGCGGACTTCATACCGCCCCCTTCCTCTATCCTATCCAGGTCATCGTGCCAGCCGTATCCGTGCTCAACGGCCCATCTCGCCCCCCTGTCAAGGACCTCGTTCAGCTCGCCCACCGTGAGGCGCAGCCGGCCCTTCGCTCCGACGCCCGAGGGTATGTTGGCGAAGAGCGTGTCCACGACCTCCCGTATCTTCGGACGCATGTCCTCCACGGTCAGATCCGTCCTGAGAAGGCGAACGCCGCAGTTTATGTCGTAGCCGACGCCGCCCGGGGAGACCACGCCCTCCTCCTCGTCGAAGGCGGCAACGCCGCCTATCGGGAACCCGTACCCCCAGTGGATGTCCGGCATCGCCATTGAAACGCGGACTATGCCCGGAAGCGTGGCCACGTTGGCCACCTGCTCGGGGGCGTTGTCCCTCACTATCTGCTGCTTCATCTTCTCCGTCGCGTATATGATTCCGGGTACGCGCATCCTCACGCCTGCCCTCCTCATCGCCTCGGATACGTAATCCTCGGGAATCTTCCACCTGAAATTGTCAATCCTTCTAATGGGTCCCGACCACATCCTACCTCACCTGTGAACGGAATAGAAAACGCGGGTATTAAAGGTTGGTGCTGTGAATAAACGCCTCGAGAGCCATCACCTCAGGGATCGCTACACACGGCCCCTTTCACATACAACACATATTCCAAGCCCGTGCACATAGTGCTCCTCACACACGGGCCGGCCACACATCCTGCAGGTGTGCGATGCGGGTCTTCCGCACACGTGGCACAGCCCGAGCATCATTTCCTTCCCTCCAAGTACTCCGCATACCAGTCGGGGAGGGTTTCGTAAGTCAGCGGGTCCTCAAACCCCGCCTCCATGAAGCCCTTGAGGCGGAGAATGCAGGAGTCGCAGCGGCCGCACGCCTTCTCACCCCCCCGGTAGCAAGACCACGTGAGTTCAAAGGGCACGCCGAGTTCATGGCCCAGCCGGATTATCTCCGCCTTCGTGAGGGTGATCAGGGGCGCCTCCACGCGGATCTCCCTGCCCTCCACACCCCTCTTCGTGCCCAGGTTTATGGCCCTCTCCATGGCCCGCACAAACTCAGGGCGGCAGTCGGGATAGCCGGAATAATCTATTGCATTCGCCCCGTAGAAGATGCGGTCTGCGTCCACAACCTCTGCCAGCCCGGCCGCTATTGAGAGCATTATCATGTTCCTGGCGGGAACGTACGTGACGGGTATCTCGCTTCCTATCTCCTCGGGGCTGCGTCTCTCGGGGACTGCTATCTGAGAGGTGAGTGCACTTCCCCCGATGGCGCGGAGGTCAACAGTCACCACGACGTGCTTCACGCCGAAGTGCTCCGCGATTCTTCCAGCGCTCTCCAGTTCGCGGGAGTGCCTCTGCCCGTAGTCAAAGGAGAGAGTTGTGACCTCGTAACCCCTTGAGAGCGCATGGGCGAGGACCGTTGCGCTGTCTATTCCACCCGAAAGCAGGACGACCGACCTCACAGGTCCACCTCCACGCAGGCGCCCTGACCCGGGCCTTCTTCCACGCATATCACGAGGCGACGGACGTTGGGAGGGAGAGGAACGCGCTCTTTGACCTTCCGGGCTATGTGATGCGCTATACCCTCTGCCGTCGTCGCGTCCGCGTCTATGAAGCATACATCGTCGACGGGGAACACGTAGCTCTTGCCCCCGTGCTCCACCCGGATTTCGCCGTCCTCCCGCCGAATTCCGCAGGTCTCGCCCCGTGAGGGGAGCAGAAGGCGGTGGTCCATCTCCTCAACTATGGCCCTGAGGACCTTTTTGAGCTCCACGAAGTCGTAGAGCATGCCCCCCTCGCCCATCTCCCCATCCAGTGCGACCCGCACGCCGTAATCGTGGCCATGGAGACGCGAGCACTTCCCGTGCCCCGGGATGAAGTGCGATGCGGAGAACCTTATGCCGACCCTCCATCCGTCCACCTCAATGCGCATGGGTTCCCTAACCCGGACGGGATATATAAAGGGTTCGCGGGTGTCTGTGGGATTGTTTGAAGAAGGCACCGCTACTCCGTGTGCAGTTCCCCACCCCTCCTGTAAACCTCGCGGATGACGGGTGCGAGCAGAAGAACCTCCACTACGCACACCGCTCCCAGGCCGGCGATGGATGCCATAAACCACCTGTCCACCATGAGGTACACCGGTATCATTGTGAGTGTGCAGACGAAGCCGAACACCGTCAGCCACCGGCCGCGCCGCAACCTCGCGAGAATGGCCTGCGAGGAGGGAGGGACGGTCTCCGCTATGCGACCCACAACTTCAGCGTGCAGTCCGATAATCCCGCATAGGAGGAGAAACTGACCAAAGAAAGCGACGAAGACCCCCAGTTGCGGCGGGAAATCCACAGCATGTCCGATGATAAGCGCTGCCACAGAGATTGCGGTGGAGTACAGGCCCGCAGACACGAGTCCTGCATAATCCTTTATGCTCCACTCACGAGGGAAGAGCGATCTGTCGGTACGCAACATCTCGCCCACAACCTTCAGATATATTTCCCGGGGCAGAAGAACGCCCATAACAATGCGCACAAATTCGGAAATATATAGGCTCACCAAGAAGATGAACAGATAAAGTCCCAGACATACCATCGTGGACAGGGACTCACCCACGTATACGCTCATAAGGATGGCCACCGTGCAGACCGCGCTGAGCGGCACCATCAGAAGGGACGTTTTTGCAATTAAGGATATGTTGCGCTTCACATTATCCGCGAGTGTCAACGGAGGCTCCGCGGTGCTCATCGCCCTCCAGACCGCCACAGAGCCCACGGCGAACAGCCAGAAGGACGGTAGCATGGCGCCGACCATGAGAGGGACTATCGCAACCTCGTACAGGTTCAGCACCACGCAGAGGGAGAGTGTGCTCAGCGACGACGCTCCCATGAGGGCACCCACCCCTGCCACGACCAGCCCCCTCCTCATCATGTGGGGCAGGCCGTTCCACCGCTTCCTGACGAGGCAATCAGCCTCAGGCTCCACAACGCGCAGATGGAGCACGAAAGTGTACAGAACTGCGACCAATAGAGTCAACCCCAGCGAGAGGAAGGCCGTCAGGGCACCCCATAGAAATACCTCCTTCAACCTTCCCCGCGTGATGGGCTGGCCATTGAGCCATGTGGCCACAAGGAACACCGCGAACCACATAAGAATGAATGCCGCGAGTGAGAACATCACCGCGAGCGCGCGCGAGTGCTCATGGACCCACTGATTCACGCCATGTACGAACTCACTCCACGACGTCCAGAACGTTTTATTCTGCACCCTCCCCTCCAGGTCATAGTCGGGCGCCACGTTCTCAAACGTCCAGACGTAGTAGTGTCCGCCCCCGTAGAACACCTCCTCGGAACCCAGAGCGAAGGCGATCTCCCTATCACCCGGAACCTCAAACACCACCTCCGTCCTGTTGACCACGGACCACGCGGGGCTTGTGCCGAGCGGGAAGTAGACACGGCCATCGTGGAGCGGCGCTTCCATCTCCATCTCAACGCCCCTCACGTCCGTGAAGCCGTAGACCGTGAGAACGAGGTTTGCAAAGTAATCGCGGAGCGTCCAGTTGGATATATCGTAGAGGAGACCGCTCAGGTTGTGGTCCCTGAAGTTCACATACTGGGCGCCCGTGCCATATATGGCCACGGATATCGTGGGGTGCGTCTCCACGTACTCCCTGAACTTCGCCATCACCTCCGGCTCGGCCTCCATCAGGGCGCTGTACTGCTCCCACGGTATGGGTGGCTCCGTGGTCGCGTTGAGGATGGCTATGGAGAAATTCCCGTATCTCTGCACGATTTCCTCCATGTTCTCCGGCGCGGTCATGTTCATGGCTCTGTAGAAATCCATGAGTGAAGAGGCGCTGTGAAAGGAGAGAACGTCAACGCTCGCCCCCTCAAACTCGTAGTGGGCTTTGGAAACGCCGCCTCCGCCCAATCCTGCTGGCACCATTTCAACCTGAGATGCAACCGCACCCACCAGCCCCATGAACTCTGCCATGGTGAGGTCGGGGAAAATATCCACAATCTCATCTGCCAGGCGCTGGAGGGCTCTGTTCTGCTTCTCGGACAGTTCAAGTATTTTCGTGAGGTTGTGCTCCTCCCTGAACTCCGCGTCCGTCTTCATCTCCACGCCCAGCACGTCCGGCCTCGTCTTCAGCGGTATCACCACGGTGATGTTCCTGCCGGGGTCCAGAGATGCGATGCCGAGGAACAGGTGTATGCGCTCCGCGTCCTCACTTACCTCCACGTAGGCCAGCTGCCTGTTCTCCCTGAGGGAGAGGTACCCCTCCTGCCAGTTGATGAGCGCGAGGCCGTCGCTCCGAACCGTTGCGGGGAGCGAGGTGAGAAGAAAGAGAAACACGAGCACGACTGCGACCCATCTCCCCATGGAACTAAATCCATCTGGGTGTATATATTTCTTTTCACATCAAAAATGGAAAAAGGGGAAAAATCACTCCCCGAGGAAGGGATACCGATAGTCCTCCGGGGGCAGGAAGTTCTCCTTTATGGTGCGCGGCGTCACCCACCTTATGAGGTTCAGCCAGCTTCCCGCCTTGTCGTTCGTGCCGGAGGCCCTGCTCCCGCCGAAGGGCTGCTGGCCCACTATCGCGCCGGTGGGCTTGTCGTTTATGTAGAAATTGCCCGCCGCGTGCCTGAGTATCCTCTCCGCCTTCACTATGGCCTCGCGGTCCGTGGCGAACACCGCGCCGGTCAGCCCGTACGGGGAGGTCTCGTCGCAGAGTTTCAGCGTCTCCTCGTACTTCTCGTCCTCGTACACGTACACGGTCAGCACGGGGCCGAATATCTCCTCCACCATGGTGACGTACTTGGGATCGTAGGCGCGTATCACCGTGGGCTCTATGAAGTATCCCCTGCTGTCGTCGTAGTTGCCGCCGTATATCACCTCCGCCTCCTCGGCCTTCTTCGCCTCCTCTATGTACCTCACTATGCTCTTGAACGCGCTGCCGTCTATCACAGCGTTGACGAAGTTGCTGAGGTCATCCACGGGGCCCATCTTTATCGTATTCAGCTCCCTCTCCATCATCTCCCAGATGGGCTCCCACAGGGACTCGGGTATGTAGGCGCGGGACACCGCGGAGCACTTCTGGCCCTGGTACTCGAAGGCGCCGCGTATTATCGCGGTCACGGTCTCGGGCACCTTTGCGGAGGAGTGGACGAACACGAAGTCCTTCCCGCCCGTCTCGCCCACGATCCTCGGATACGTCCTGTACCTGTCTATGTTCTCGCCTATGGCCTTCCACATTCCCTTGAAGACCGCGGTGGAGCCGGTAAAGTGAACTCCGGCGAAGTTCGGGTCTTTGAACACGATGTCGCCTATCATTCGGGAGTTGCCGACCACGAAGTTTATCACGCCCGCCGGCAGACCCGCCTCCATCAGTATCTTCATCACTATGTAGTTGGAGTAGACGACGGTGCGGGACGGCTTCCAGAGGACCACGTTGCCCATCATTGCGGGCGCCGTCGGGAGGTTGCCGCCTATTGAGATGAAGTTGAAGGGCGGCACGGCGAAGATGAATCCCTCAAGCGGGCGGTACTCCATGCGGTTCCACGTTCCGGTGGGGGAGTACTCGGGCTGCTCCCCGTATATCTTCCACGCGTAGTACGCGTTGAACCTCCAGAAGTCAATGAGCTCGGCCACGTCGATCTCCGCCTGGAAGGGGTTCTTGGAGTGGACGTGCATCACCACTGCGTCCATGTATATCCTGTACTTCTTGGACATCAGCTCCGCGGCCTTGAGGAATATGGCGAGGCGGTGGTCCCACGGCATCTCCATCCACTTTTCGCGCGCTTCCATCGCCGCCTCAATCGCCGCCTTCACCTCTTCCTCGCCCGCGCGGTGGTACACGCCTATGACGGTGCCGTGGTCGTGGGGAAGCCTGCACTCCCCGAGGTCGTCCGTCTTGACCTCCTTACCCCCGATTATGAGGGGTATCTCCAGGCGGGTCTCCCTGATCTTCCTCAGCTCCTCCAAGAGCTTCTCCCTCTCGGGCGTCCCGGGAGCGTAGTCTATTATGGGCTCGTTCTTTGGCTTGGGAACCTTGAACACGCCGGCCACTTTAATCACCTCCGAACTTCACGCCCTGCGCGAGCGGCAGGTCCTCGCCCCAGTTTATGGTCACGGTCTGCCTCCGCATGTATCCCTTCCACGCGTCGCTGCCGCTCTCCCTGCCGCCGCCGGTCTCCTTCTCGCCGCCGAAGGCACCGCCGATCTCAGCGCCCGCCGTGCTCGTGTTCACGTTTGCTATGCCGCAGTCGGAACCGACGGCGGAGAGGAAGTACTCCTCCTCGCGGAGGTCCGTGGTGAATATCGCGGAGGACAGGCCCTGGGGCACGGAGTTGTGTATCCTTATCGCCTCCTCCATCGTCCGGAACTTGAACACATAGAGTATCGGGGCGAAGGTCTCCTCCTTGACTATCTCCATGTCGGGGTGCGCCTCTATGATGGTCGGGAGCACGTAATGTCCGCCCTCAAGTCCCTCTATCTTCAGCACTTCCGCTCCGTATATCACGCGGCCGCCTTCCTCCTTCGCCTTCTCTATGGCCTTGAGGTAGGATTCCACCGCCTTCTCATCAATGAGTGGGCCCATGAGCACGCTCTCGTCCAGCGGGTTGCCTATCTTCACGTTTCTGTAGATTTCTACGAGCTTCTCCAGGAACTCGTCGTATATGTCCTCGTGGAGTATGAGACGCCTGGTGGTCGTGCATCTCTGGCCGGTGGTGGCGAGCGCGCCGAAGGCCACGCCCTTGAGCGCTATCTTCATATCCGCGTGCTTCGTCACGATGGCGGCGTTGTTTCCGCCGAGTTCCAGAATGGTCCTACCTAGGCGCTTGGCCACGTTTTCAGCGACTCTTTTCCCCGTGGCCACGGAGCCCGTGAATGATATGAGCGGCAACCGTTTATCGGTGGACATCCACTCGCCCACCTCACGGCCGCTGCCGACGACGAGGGTGAAGAGCCCGCGCGGAGCGCCGAACCTCTCCACGACCCTGTTGACAACCTTTATGACCGCTATGGCGGTAAGGGGTGCCTGGCTCGACGGCTTCCACGCCACAGAATCGCCGCACACCGCCGCTATGAACGCGTTCCAAGACCAGACCGCGGAGGGGAAGTTGAAGGCCGTTATGACGCCTATCGCACCCAGGGGGTGCCACTGCTCGTACAGGCGGTGGTGAGGCCTCTCGCTGGCTATGGTCAAACCGTAGAGCTGGCGTGACAGGCCGACGGCGAAGTCCGCTATGTCTATCATCTCCTGAATCTCGCCCCTCGCCTCCGTCATGGTCTTGCCGACCTCCACGGCGAGCAGGCGGGCGAGGTTCTCCTTCTCCTTTCTGAGCTCGTCGCCGATGGCCCTTATCAATTCGCCCCTCTTGGGCGGGGGGACCATGCGCCACTCCTCGTAGGCCTTCACCGTCGCCTCTATAACCTTTTCATAGTCCTCCTTCGTGGCCATGGCAACCTTGGCTATCTCGCTGCCGTCTATGGGCGAAAAGGACGTCAGAAGACGCCTGTCCTCCGTGGGCCCCCATTCACCGTAAAACGTGCCGGGATTCACCGGACCCAGATCAAACCTGCTCAGTATTTCTTCGACTTTCATCCTACCACCTTCCGGTGTGCATCAATGCGCCCCATGCGTATAAAATTTTCCACACAGATATGGGTAAGGGCGAAGGGGGGACACCGCGGAAAATCTGAAAAGCGTCCATATTCGGCGCGTTTTCTGGACCCAGGATACATGCCGGTGGAATGGCTCATGCCTGCCCACGCCCGTATCTGAGGATGCCTGTCCGGATTGATTGCCTGTGCACTGTTAAATCTGGAACCGAAAATATCATTAAATTATGATCTATTCTAAATTTGTTATGATGTTGTCTTCTGAAAAAGATGTGCGCGAACAAGTAAAAAAAGCAAAAATGTACCTGTACATATCCGCAGCGTTATCCATGATCTTTGTCGTCATCCTAACAGTACTCGTGTTGAAGCGCAACCTGGAAGAGGGCAGCTCCTTTGGGAAGTTACTCACATCCGTCACGTGCATGAGCATTTTAATCATCGTCAACAGCGTTTCAATATTAACTTGCTTCCGTTCCATTTGGAAAATCGAAAAGGCCACTGGAAAGAACCAGATTTTGAGTGCACTTATAAAGGCTGAGAAAAACCTCCAATTTCTTTTGCTACTTTTCATATTTACCTTTCAGATTCTTGCATTTGTATGTGTGCTGATATCCTATAGAACAGTACGGAAGACCATAGATGCGGTGATCAACATACCATCGGAAACGCAGATAGATGCACCCCCTCGTCCGGCTCACAGCGAGAGACGATTTTCACCCGAGGACGCACCCCCGCCCGGCGTGGACTACTGGGAGTGGAAGGAGAGACATGGATACTGGGCGAGAAAAGGGAGGAAACGAGATGAGGAGGCTCGTTAATGGCGATGGATAAGATGCAACCCGATGTAAAAGCCGCGCTTAGGGAGGCGAAATTTTATCTCAATGGTGCGATGATTACACATGCAGTCGCAGCAGTCATGGGTATGCTAATTGCAAGGAAAATGCCCCCGGAAGAGGGAGCCACATGGGTCGTTTGCGTGGGCTGTCTGAGCGTACCGCTGATGTTTATGTTCATCATCTATTATCACGCCATGCGCTCCGTTAAAGATGCGGAAATGGCTTATAACCGCCAGCAGATATGCGATGCCCTCATGGACGTTGAGAAGAATCTCTACATATTTTTAATAGCATCTATGATTTTGACCAATCTTGTCGCTGCCCTGCTGACGGCGTTGGTCTATATAAGAATTAAGGGACTCCGAAAAGACCTTCAGTCAGGGTCCGTGGATATCCCCGCTGCCGACTCAATGCGCACCACCCGCGAAAGTGCGGGGGCAACACCGCGCGGAACCGCTTCGGAAATGGACGAGGACACCCCTCCCCCCGGCGTGGACTACTGGGAGTGGAAGGAGAAGCACGGGTACTGGGCCCGGAAGAAGAGAGGGGAACCTTAGCGCGGGGTAAAATATATGTCCAGCCGGGGGCATCACGCGGCGATGATAGTGCTCGGCATAGAGGGGACGGCGCACACAGCGGGCGTGGGGATAGTAAACGAGGAGTGCGAGGTCCTGGCGAACGTGGTGGACGCCTACGTCCCCGCGAAGGGGGGAATACACCCGAGGGAGGCGGCGAACCACCACGCTGAGGTGCTCCCCTCGCTCATAAAGCGGGCCATGGAGGAGGCGAGGATATCGCCCGGCGAGATAGACGGGGTGGCCTTCTCACAGGGCCCCGGGCTCGGCCCCTGTCTCAGGACGGCCGCCACGGCCGCCCGCGCAATCGCCCTCGCGCTCCGCGTCCCCATAGTCGGGGTAAACCACTGCATAGCCCACATGGAGGTGGGGCGTGGCCGCACGGGCGCGGAGGATCCCGTTATGCTCTACGCCTCGGGGGGCAACACGCAGGTGATATCCTTCTCCAGGGGCAGGTACCGCGTCTTCGGCGAGACGCTGGACATCGGCGTGGGGAACATGCTGGACAAGTTCGCGAGGGAGGCGGGTCTGCCATTCCCCGGCGGGCCGAAGATAGAGAAGCTCGCGCTGGAAGGAAAGAAATACCTGCCGCTGCCGTACTCGGTCAAGGGAATGGACGTGTCCTTCTCCGGGATACTCACCGCGGCCCTCGCCTATCTCAGGAGGGGCGAGCGGCTGGAGGACGTTGCATACAGCCTCCAAGAGACGGTCTTCTCCATGCTGACCGAGGTCACGGAGAGGGCGCTCGCGCACCTGCGGAAGGATGAGGTTCTACTAGGCGGCGGCGTGGCGAGAAACCGCCGGCTCCAGGATATGGTGAGGGCCATGGCGGAGGAGAGGGGTGCCGTCCTCTACGTTCCCGAGCCGCCGCTCCTCAGCGACAACGGCGCCATGATCGCGTGGCTTGGCCTTCTCATGCTGAAACACGGCATGGCCATGCGGGTGGAGGAGACGAAGGTCATACAGCGCTTCCGCACAGATATGGTCCAGCTCCCATGGTCCGTGGAGCGCGTTCACAGGAGGGAGTACCCGGAGAAGCCAGGGGCGGAGGCGGTGATAAGGCAGGTGGAATTCCTCGGCCGTCCCGCGGTCGAGAAGAGGAGGGTACCGAAGCCCTATAGAGTGCGCGAAGTTGACGCAACCATACGGAGGGAGAGGACGAGGCGGGAGGCAAAGCTCATCATGGAGGCGAGGCACGCGGTGCGCACCCCCTACCTGTACGACGTGGATCTGGAGGAGGGGGTTATTGTCATGGAGAGGGTGGAGGGCGTGCCCGTCTTCGACTCGGCCGCGCCGGAGGACTTCTACGAGATAGGGAGGATAGCGGCGCGGCTCCACTCCCTCAGGATAGCCCACGGAGATCTCACGACGAGCAACGTGCTGAAGTCCGACGGATATTTCCTGATAGACCTGTCCATGGGGACGAAGGAGGCGCGGGACGAGGACATGGCGGTGGACCTCCACATGTTCAGGGAGTGCTGCGTAGCGTCCCATCCGGATATCCCGGACGCCTACGAGACCTTCCTGAGGGGATACAGGGATGCAGGGGGAAGCGAAGACCTGATCAAACTCGCGGACGAGATAGAGAAGAGGAGGAGATACGCGTGAGGAGGATAACGTTCATCACGGGAAACCGCGGGAAGTACGAGGAGGTGAGGAGAATACTGGAGCCCATCGGCTACGAGGTGGTCCAGAAAAAAATCCCCTATCCGGAAATCCAGGCGGGGACGCTGGAGGAGGTGGCCCGGTTCGGCGCTGAGTGGCTGGCGGAGAGAGTGGAGGGGGATTTCATCATAGACGATTCCGGCCTGTTCATACACGCGCTGGGCGGATTTCCGGGCGTCTACTCCGCCTACGTCTACCGCACGCTCGGCTGCGAGGGCATCCTGAAGTTGATGGATGGGGTGGAGGACAGGCGGGCGGAGTTCCGCGCGGTGTTCGCGCTCCGCCTTGGGGGTGAAATACATATTTTTGCGGGCGTGTGCCCCGGGAGAATCGCGGGGGAGATGAGGGGCACGGGGGGCTTCGGCTACGACCCCATATTCGTCCCGGAGGGGGAGGTGAGAACATTCGCGGAGATGAGCACTGAGGAGAAGAATAGCCTCTCGCACAGGGGCAGGGCCGTGCGCGCGCTCGGGGAGTATCTGAAGGGGTGCGTACGACCTACGCGCCGAACTTCTCCGCCCTGTTGGAGAGGTTCATGAGCGTGGGCATCAGGTCCGTGCCCCTTATGCGGAGGGTGCCGCGGGCAACCGATATCTCGTCAAAGGCCGTGCATTCGTCCCTCCTCACATCCTCGGATATGATCATTATGGGCACGGGGTCGCCGGAGTGGTCCCGGACGGTGCATGGGGTTGAGTGGTCCGCCGTTATGACGAGAACGACGTCGCTCAGGTCCATGAGCGTCTCGCCTATCGCCTCGTCCGCCCTCTCTATGAGCTTAACTTTCATCTCAGGGTTCCCGTCGTGCCCCGCTATGTCCGTCGCCTTTATGTTGACCATCACGAAGTCGTACCGCTCAAGGAGGGGGACCGCAGTGGAGAACTTCGCCACCATATCCGTATCCACCCCACCCGTGAAGCGCGGGTCCTCAATGACTTCCATCCCCAGAAAGCGGCATATCCCCTTGATGAGAGGAACACCAGCAATCGCCGCGGCCTTCAGGTCCCACTTCTCCCCGAAGGGCTGGAGGTCCGGCGCCCTTCCCGGTCCCCTGGGGAGGAGAAAGTTCGCCGGCGGCAATCCGCGCTCCTCCCTCTCCAGGTTAACCGGGTGCTCCTTCAGAATCTCGTGAGCGCGCAGGAGGAACTCCCACAGGGCATCCGCGGCCCTTTCGGCTCCGGGCTCGAGCGGTCTGGGTTTGTTCACCCTCACGCCCTCCTCGTGGGGGTCAACGTCGCTCACCCTCTCGCTCACCCCCTCTCCCCTCATTATGAGCCCTGCCCTGTGCTCCACGCCCTCCTTCACGATGAATTTAATCCCATCAACCTCAATCCCGCTGACCGCCCTCGCGAGCTCCGCCGTGCCCTCCTTTATCCTGCCGGCGCGCCTGTCCTTCACAACCAGATTCTCATCCACCGTGGCAAAGTTGCAGCGGAACGCGACGTCGCCGGGCTTCAGCTCCATGCCCATCCCCAGCGCCTCGAAGGAGCCGCGGCCCGGATACACCTCGTAGGGTTCGTAGCCGAGGAAGGCAAGGTGGCTCGTGTCGCTCCCCGCGCGCACGCCCGGGGCGATGGGGTCCATGAGCCCACAGGAGCCACGGGATGCGAGCGCATCCATGTTCGGCGTCCTCGCCACCTGCAGGGGCGTTCTGTAGCGGAGTGACGGGTTGGCACGGTCTCCGAGCCCATCCAGCACGATGAGCAGAATGCGACGCTCCATACAACCTGATCGGGCAGGGAGATGATAAGTTTTGCTCACATTTTTAACCTCCCTTGCCCATGCGGGTTCCATGCTGACGCTGAACGGCAGGTCGCTGACCATTGAGGACGTTGTGAGGGTGGCGAGGAACGGCGAGGAGGTGCGGGTGGACGAATCCGCCCTGAAGGCGGTGGAGGAGAACAGAAGGGTCGTGGAGCGGATCCTTGAAGAGGGGCGCACCGTGTACGGCGTCAACACGGGGCTGGGCGACCTGGTGAGGGTTACCATACCCCCGGAGGACGTCGTACGGCTTCAGGAGAACCTCATAAGGAGCCATGTGGCGGGAACGGGTGATCCCATTCCGGAGGAAGTCGTGAGGGGCGCCATGCTCATCCGCGCGAACTCGCTCCTGAACGCGAGGTCGGGTGTAAGACCTGCCGTGATAAACACGCTCATTGAGATGCTCAATAGGGGCATTATACCCTGGGTTCCGGAGCACGGCAGCGTGGGCGCGTCGGGCGACCTGGCACCGCTGGCCCACGTCGCGCTGGTGATGATGGGCGAGGGGCGGGCGTGGTACCGCGGTGAACTCATGGACGGGGGGGAGGCGCTGAAGCGTGCGGGAATCCGGCCGGTGCGCTTCCTCGCCCGCGAGGGGCTGGCGATGCTCAACGGCACGTCCTTCATGGCATCGTATCTCTCCCTAGCGGTGCACGATGCCACGCGTCTGCTGGAGAACGCTGTGGTGGCCGCCGCCCTCTCCGCCGAGGCGCTGTGCGCCACCGATGCCGCCTTTGACCCGCGCATTTCTGAAGTGCGTGCACACCCCGGACAGAGGAGAGTCGCCGCTGCCCTGCTCTCCCTGCTGGAGGGCAGCGAGCGGGTGAAGAGGGGGAGGAGGGAGAAAGTGCAGGACGCCTACTCCATACGCTGCACCCCGCAGGTGCTCGGGCCCGTGCTGGAGACGCTGGAGTTCGTCCGCGGGATAGTGGAGAGGGAGATAAATTCCGTCACGGACAACCCACTCATATTCGACACGGCCATTTCCGGCGGGAACTTCCACGGCGAGTATCTGGCCCTCGCAGCCGATTACCTCGCCATAGCGGTGAGCGAGGTCGCATCCATCAGCGAGAGGAGGATATATCGCCTCCTCACATCGCACCTCAGCGGCCTCCCGCCCTTCCTCACGCGTGAGCCGGGGCTGAACTCAGGGTACATGATAGCGCAGTACACGGCCGCATCGCTTGTGGCCGAGAATAAGGTGCTGGCACACCCCGCATCCGTGGATAGCCTGCCGACGAGCGCGGGGCAGGAGGACCACGTGAGCATGGGGGGCGTCGCGGCCAGGAAGGTTAGAAGGGTCGTGGAGAACGCGGAAACTGTGGTGGCCATAGAGATGCTCCTCGCCGCACAGGGGATAGACCTCTCCGAGGGGGCGCTTGGAAAGGGCACGGAGGGGGCTTACAGGGAGATCAGGAAAACCGTCCCGATGCTGGAAAGGGACCGCGAGGTTCACGTGGACATTGAGAAAATTCTGCGTCTCGTGAGGGAAGGGGCCGTCGTCAGGGCATCCGGGCTCACAGGTCTCTGAGAACCTCCACCATTCTCTCAACGGGGATATCGCTCACCACGAGGACCACGTTTTCCAGGTCCGCGAGTTTCACCGCCAGCGGGTCCACGCGCTCCGGCTTCGCGTAGACGACCACGGCGGGAGTGAGGGGGTGTGCCCTTATGGCGATCATGGGTGAACGTCCATATTTCACGCTGCCGAATATTATGGCCCTCTGACTGCTCCAGCCGTAGAGGCGGTGGTAGTCCGTGGAGGAGAATTCCACTATTGCCTTTATGCTGTCCACGGCAGTGTAGCCATATATCTTCTTTCTCTCGTAGGGCACGCTGTTCACAACGTGCCCGTTGATGATATCTATGAAGCGGGGCACACCCACACCCTCCGGCATCTCCCTTATGTCTATTATCGCCCCGGAGTCGCCCGCTATCTCGTATCTCTTTATGACGCTGCCTCCCCGCGCCCTGTCCATCTCTATGAGGGCGTTTATTATCCTGCGTATGGTGGCCGCGCCGGGAGAGCGACGCCTTCCCGCCTCGTAATCGCTTATGACGGAGGGGGATATGCCGAGATACCTGGCGAGCTCCTGCTGGGATATCCCAAACTCCTCCCTCCACTTTCTGAGGGTGGCCCCCGGCCTCTCGGACATCACTATTTCGCCGGCTATCTTCTCCGCCAGCCTCATCCATGCCTCATAATGCGCGAAACTAATAAATGTTTGGAGGTGGCGGAGTGCCCGGAGTAATCCCCCTTCTGTTGAGGGGGCACCAAGGTTCCCCCTTCAAACCCCCTCCTTTAAGGGAAGGGGGTAGAGGGGGAAACCGTAGGTGTCCC
>MTNG01000083.1 GCA_002011395.1 Candidatus Aciduliprofundum sp. JdFR-45 | reverse complement strand
GAAGAGGTCAAAAAGAAAAATACCTGAGATAAAAGCAAACAGCAGTAATGAGAGGGTCAAAAGGAAAGTGCTTGAGTATCTCTCTAAATGTGCCAACAGCAACGGTATAACGGTATTTTTTGTGTGGATTGACAAGAAAAACACATATCAGTATATAAAATCTTCTGGCGATAATAAATCATATCATTATAATTTTATGATAGCACAAATCCCACGTGTTTTCCGGAAACACTTTTTATCACATCACATAAAGAAACTTACAATAATTATTGATGATTACCCGGTGAAGAAAAGGAAAGGGGTTGGCACAACACGTAAAGAAGAGTTTCAGAGACATCTAAAAAGCGCATTCATACATTACTGCGGACTGAATGTAAATATCATACAGCGTTCCTCAGCTGGCATACCGGAATTGCAAGTCACGGACTTTGTTTCACACGCCTACTTCCAATATCTAGAACGGGGGAACGCCGAATACTATGATATACTTCGCTGTTCAGGTATAGAAATAGAAGTTAAACAGATATATTGAGGTGGACCCCGGGTCGGCCATCGTGGCGTACCTCATGGTACGCGCCAGCACCCGGGCCTTACCCACCTGAATTTCCTATCACACATCATCTATATTAAACTTGCGCAGGGGTGACGCATGTATTGGGCACCATACGAGGTTTATACATCATCGCCCTCCGTTTTTATCGCCCTGTAGGCGAGTTTTGCAATGGCGCCTGCGATGTGCTCCGGGCGCTCGCCCCCGCCCCTCAGGTACTCCTCCACTTTCCTCTCGTCCGCGGACAGTATGTTCCTCACCGTTTGCTCTGTTATTCCAAGGTATTCGGCGATCTCGCGGTTGGTCTTCACAGCATCGTTTTTGAGGGCTATCACGTAGGCCGCCTCCGCGAGGCTGGGCAGCCATGTAAGGTTCCTGTACTCCACGAGCTTTTTGAGACCCCCGAGTATTCTGATGCTCTCGTGGAATATCCTCTCCGCCAGCCGGTCTATGTTCGCTCCTTCTCCGACAGGCCTCGTTATCACCTCCATCTCAATCACCTCCTACAACCTCGCTCAGAGGCCTCTTGATGTCTATAAGCCCCGTATCGGTTATCTCAAACACGTAGGTCTCCGACGCATGGGGCACCAGACGGCACCCGTCGATCCTTATGGTTCTTATCACCTTGCCCATCTTCCTGCCGTAGAGCCGCTCCTCCCACCGGGTGGTTATCACGGTCTTGTCCATTACGATGGTTCCGTCCACGATGTGCGCCACCGCGAGGCCACCCGCGGCCTCGGCCGTCTCGCTGCTCTGGGATGAGCGCTTCTGTGAGACGAGAAGTGCCGTCTGGCTCCACTTTTTGAGGAAGTTGAATATCTGCCTGACTATCTGCCTGGCCAGAACCTCACGGTGCTCGTATAGGCCCGTTACGCTGTCTATCACGACGTTCTTCGTGTTCTTCCTCCTTATAGCGTAGGCGATGGTGTCGAGCAACGCGCCCATGTTCTCCCTCAGCTCCGCGTCCTGCGATGCGTCTATCACGATGATGTTCTCCTCCACGGTCTCAAAATCGAGGCCGAGGGCATGCGCCTTCTGCTTCAGGGCGGTGTAGAGGAAATGCGCCGGCGACTCCACGGTTATGAAGAGCACTGGATAATTTCTCGCCGCCTGATAGACGGCGAACTGCTCCGCCAGGATGGATTTCCCCGTGTCCGGAATGCCCGTGATGTTCATCACCGCGAGGTGCGGTATGCCGCCGAGCGGCTTTTTAACGTACTTACCCTCCCGCTCATCGTAGACAACGGTGTAAAACATCTCATCCAGTTTCGTTCCCGTCGGTATGCCGAAGATTTTCGGCGCCCGCTCCCTCAGTTCGCCGAGTTCGTAGACGTATGCTTCGTGCTTCATAATGATATTATCTTCGTTATGGTATATATTAAATTTTCGCCGGAAAAGTTGAGTGTGGAGGGCAGGCCGGGATTTGAACCCGGGTAAACGGGATCTGCAGTCCCGCGCATAGCCTCTCTGCCACCTGCCCTTTCACCAGGGTGGGTAAATGGATGATGACATTTTTAACTTTCGCTTATTCGCGTGTCCTCACAACCGCGCATGTACCAAAAAATTAAAATAAAGACGTACTCATTCCATTANGTTGGAGGGATGTTAAAATGAAAGCGACGACGATGGCGGTGATGGCGATTCTGGTTATGTCAACCATTGCATTCTCTGCCTACGGCGCATCCGATGAGATAGATGGGAAGCGGTTTGAGGCGTATCTGGAGAAGGACTATTACCTCACAAACGAGGTTCTGAAGGCGTATTACGCCGCATACAACACAACCACGGGCGAGTTGCTGAGCGGTGCAGGGCACTGGGAGATATGGGAGACCCTGTGGTGGGGTCCATGGGACACGATGGTGGCAGAGGGCAACTTCACATCGCCCTCAGGGGTTCTTCAGATCTCCCTGAGCACGTACAACATGACTGCCGGGAGATATGTACTCTATATGACCTACAATGTGAGTGGCGATGTACTGGAGGTCTCTCTGTACTTTGATGTGGATGACATATGGGTGAACGTGAACGTGTACTCCATGGAGGATGGTTACTACCCCAACAGCTACGTGATGCTGGACATATATTCAAACGCCATCGGGGCGAATGTCGGCCCCATAACGGTTTACGTTGAAGACGCCCCGGACCAGTGGCGGGACATTGCCATGTATTCCAGCGGCGACCTCAACCTGGTCATATCATCCAACGGCCATGCGAAGTGGTACTACCGTCTGCCCAATTACGACCCGGGCACGCGCATAATGTTCAGGGTGGAGGTCAAAGGATATCAGACCGAGGAGATAATAACTATGGAGGAGAAGGTGCAGTACATCCTGTATCTCTCAACCGACAAGGACTCGTACGCCCCGGGAGATACCCTCAACGTTGAGGTGAAGGCGGAAGGTACATATCCTTCCGGCAACCTCATATATCACTGGAGGATTCGGTGGGGCGGCGACACAATATACTACACGGTGTCGTCATCAAACACCCTCTCCTACAAAATACCGACATGGGTATCCTCTGGCTGGCTCACCATTCTGGTGGACATATACGACGGTGACAAGCTCATAAAGGACGACCTTCAAACGTCCGTCTGGGTGGGTGTGGACTACGGCGATCTCTATGTTATACCTGAGAAGGACACCTTCACTGGACCCGGCGACAGGATAACCCTGTGGTTCATACTGGACAGCGAGTACATACACAATCCAATGTACCTCGTAACGGTGGAGGCGTACAGAGATTACACGAGCATATGGAGCACGACCTACGAGACATCCGATAGTACCTACACGCTCACAGTCCCGCAGGTGAATGCCACCTCTCTATGGGTTTCAGTGCTGGCCGTTGAGGGCGGAAAGACCATTTCAGACAGCGTGTATCTGAGCAAGTCCGTGGGTACGCTCAACGTGATACCGGAGAAGAATTACTTCATGCGCTCCGGCGAGACGATAAATGTGGACGTAATCTTGGACACGAACGGCCTCATGACGAATCCCACATACAATTACACCGTGACCTATTACCTGAACGGCGCTCCCGTGAGAAAAGAGAGCGTGGAGACGACAGCTACCACATACACTATTGTTGTGCCAACAGAGGAGCCGTACAAATGGGCGGATAGAATCGCCGTGAACGTGGTTGCAGAGGAAGGGGATTATAAGGTCAGCGGGTCTACGGTCATATACAGAATGACAACGCCGAGGTTCTCTGCGCGCCTGCTCACGGAAAGCGATATGATCAACGACGTGTTCGTCCCCGGCCAGACGATAACGATTATGTACGAACTGGAACTGCCGGAGACGCGGGACCTTGACGACGTGTATCTGCTTTACTACAGCTTTGACGGAGACAGCGATACAGAGCACATGAAAGTCATAAATGTGAACGAGGCCACGACGGGAACTGTCCAGATAACGATTCCCGAAGACACCGTGACGGGTGGACATTATGTCTACTTTGAACTCTACTCTGCCGACGGACGCTACATATCCTCGGATATGGTGGTCCTCAGCGTGGACTCCACGCCTCAGTGGTCCCAGGGAGTGATAGCGGGGATGTCCGCAGACATGTTCCTCCTGACGGTGCTCGTGGCGGTGATACTCGTCCTCATAGCGTTCAACACATTCAGACCTTACCTCACAGGCAGGGCATCCACCAGACCGGCCAAGGAACGCGCGCCGAAGATACCCCGCGGGAAGAAGATGGCACCGCAGGAGTTTGAAAAGCCCGAAGAGCAGCCCCCGACTCCGCCTCCGTCGGGTGGGGAGGAGCTGATGGAGGACGAGCTTTGACCCCCCATCCCTTACACTTTTTATTGATTTCCCGGAAGGTTTATGTTCTCTGTTTTCTATGAACCCGGCGATGAAGGGATACATACGAATGAAGCACGCACCGGTCGTTGAGTTCATAATTCTACTGGCGGCGTATACGGGTTTCCGGGTCCTGGGGTGGATTTCTGGGACGGCCTACGTTTCGGGAGTCGTTCTGTTTATGCTGTGGGGTGCGGTCGGTGTGCCTCTAACGCTTATAATGGGAGACGAACGGAGGGTTAGGGCCGCCTATTACATCAGGGGCGTTTACCACGTGGTGGGCCTGGTGGTGCTTATAGCGATTCTCCAGTACCTTTTCGTTGAACTCATAACTATGTGGAGCCTCTACTTCACGATAATAAGAAACATGATAATGTGGATGCTTCTTGTATCGCTGAGCGTTGAGTTCCTCCACAACGTGTACCTGTCCGTCACCTAGATGCGGCGCTGGAAAGCGCCTCCAGTTTTCCTATTATCGTGTAGACCATGGTGCGACCGTGTACGGGTATGTTGGGGTCGTTCGCCATCTCGTCCAGTATGAATATGGCGCTGGCGGCCCGCACATCCAGGGGTTCATCCTTCTTCATCAACCTGGCCCTCGCCTCTGCGGCGCTTTTTCTGATGTTTCTCGGAACCGAGGTGTCTTCGGACAACTCGGCTAGGAGTTCCAGAATCTCATTAAGCATCGCATTCACATCTGTCATCCGCCATCACCTCCCTCTGCTCAAAGTTGACACCCCTCTCCTTATAGGTCGTTACGACCATCATGGTGTTTGAGTCCTTCACGCCCTCAAGCCCTGAAAGTTCTTCAAGCACAAATTTCTTGAAGTCGGAATAGCCTGGAAACTTCGCCTTTATGAGAACATCGTAGTCGCCCGTCACTATGAATACGTCCTCCACGAAGGGATACCCCGAAACCCTGCGTGCAATTTCATCAATCTTCCTGGTGTCCACGTGGAACCCGATGAGCGCGGTGACTATGTGTCCTCCAAAGTACTCAGACATAACAGATTCTTTGTCTGCAGACATGGTGGTCACCTCTACCTGCGTAATGTTGTAGGTTGTATAAATGGGTTATCATCAGAAGAGGCCGACCGCTGTGAATACAAGCCGGACGCCCAGCGACAGAGCGATGGCCACGCCTATGTTGATGAGAACAACGAGGGAAGTCTTTCTCCGTCCGAGTTCCTTCCATAGAACAACCACAGTTGAGAAACACGGTATGTAGAAAGTGATGAACGTCACGAAGGTGAATATCTGCCCCGGCGACATCATTCCCGATACGCCCGATGCCACGTCCCCCGATATGCCGAGTGCGGCTGCCATCATTAGAAGTGCCAGTTCCTTTCGAAATATTCCGAATACTATTGTTATGCCGAGAGACGCTGGCAGGCCGAGCACGAGGACCGTCAGAGGCGACAGGACGTAGTTAATCCCATCGTTGAGCCCTGCATATGCCATCGCCTCAAGGACCACGCTTCCCGCTATTATGATGGGCCATGCAAATAGGAGAAATTCATATACTACGTAGTACGTTTTCTTCGCCACCGAGAGGGCGGACGGCATTTTCAGGTCGGGCATCTCCATAACGAGCCCAAGCGACGGGCCCTTGGAGAAACTGTGCAGGAGCGCACCCACCATGTAAACGGCCGTTATGTTCACAGCGTAAAACGCCATGGCAACCCAGGGACCGAATATGCCACCAATCAGAGCGAGAATGACAACGCTTCTCGCCGAACAGGGGACCATCGGGACGAGTATGGCAGCCCGCAACCTGTCCCATGGCGACTCAAGTATCCTGGTGGCCATTATGGCCGGCACGGTGCACCCGTATCCTAGTAGAAATGGACCCGCGGCCTTTCCATGCAACCCCATGCGGTGGAAAAGCCGGTCCAGCAGATAGGCGGCGCGCGAGAGATATCCCACGTCCTCAAGAAACCCGAGCACGGCGAGGAGTGGTATCATATAAGGTATGACTATGCCCACGCCTCCTATGAATCCCTCGTAAACTCCGCGTAGAACGATATACATCGGGTCATCCCCCTGCAGGTACACCTCTCCTGCGCCCTCCAGGGGGCCTATTATCAGGCCGCTGAGTAGGTCGCCCACGAAGAACGCGACCCACAGCATGGCCATAAACGTCAGAGCGAGTATGATGTAGCCGTAAACGGGGTGGAGCAGGTATCTGTCCAGCCGTTCCCTGACCGAAACAGAGGGTTTCCGCTTAACCCTGACCGCGCGCTCAAAGAGATCCATGGCTATGGCGTGTCTCTGGGAGGATATGATGTATCCGATGTCCCTGCCGTGCGCCTCGGTAAGCGCTCTGGCGGCCCTTTCAACCAGTTCGCGCATCTCATCTCCTGCGGCTTTAAGCGCGTCTCTGTCCCCCTGAAGCAACAGGATCGCGGTGAGGCGGCGCGTTCCCATAACGATGTCCTCAGGAAGCCTCTCTGCCACATACCCTATGGCCCTCTCTATGTCCTCGTCAAACCTTATGCACACCGGCGTTCTCGCCTCCCTCACGCGGTTCAGCATTTCCTGTATGCCAACCCCTCTGTTCCCTATGCAAGGTACAACAGGAACCCCCAGAATTTTCTCTAGGGTGCCAACGTCAATTTCCAGCCCCTTCCTGCGGGCCTCGTCCATCATGTTTAGGCACACCACCATGGGAATTCTCAACTCGGCCAGTTCAAGCGTGAGTTCCAGACTGCGGGACAGGACCGATGCATCCACCACGTTTATTATGACGTCCACACTGCCGGACAGGAGATACCTCCTCGCCTCCTCCTCCGCCACATCCCCCGTGTAGAGCGAGTAGATGCCCGGCAGGTCCACGATGGTGATTCTCTCGCCCCGGTACATCACATCGCTCTCGTGATACGTCACTGTGACGCCCGGGAAGTTTGCAGTCCTCACGCGGTAGCCGGCTATGTAGTTGAAAATGGTGCTTTTGCCCGAATTCGGCTGGCCCACGAGGGCTATCCTCATTCCGGCACCACCTCTATTCGTGAGGCCATCCCATGCCCGACGATCACCCTGTGACCGTGGACTGCGTGCTCAACTATAACGGGTCCCATCGGCAGTCTGGAGACGACGAGCAAAACGTCCCCCTCTCTTATTCCCATCGCAGAGAGACGCATAAGCATACCTCGCCCTCCGTGTATCGCTTTGACCCTCACTTTTTTACCGGGGGGACTCTCGGACAGCATCATGGTCGCCACCTTTTTTAGGTTAACCTAATAACGGTGTGATATATAACCCTTTCGCAGCGCCGGAGTAAGTAATATATGTCAGTGTGCGCTTTCCACGCATATGCGCGTGGCCTTCGTCACGGGAGCGTCCAGGGGCATAGGAAGGGCAACCGCCTTGCGTCTGGCCCGGGATGGATGGGCGGTCGGTGTGAACTACCTGAGGGGCGAGGAGCCCGCGATGGATGTGGTGAAAACCATAGAGGAAATGGGCGGAAGTGCCCTGGCCGTGCGCGCGGACGTGGCGGATGCGAGGGCCATAGGGCGGGCCGTTGAGGAGGTGGCGGAAACCCTAGGGCGCATCTCGGGCGTGGTGTGCAACGCGGGTATCTACATGCGAAGGGCGTTTCACGAGATGACGCTGGAGGACTGGGAGAGAACGATTGATGTGAATCTAACTGGCGCGTTCAACACGGTGATGGCCACGATCCCACATCTCCGCCGGGGAGGCGGGAGCGTGGTGTTCGTCTCGTCGCAGCTCGCCTTCAGGGGTTCCTCCAGCAGCGTCGCCTACAGCGCGTCCAAGGCGGGAATTCTCGGCCTCATGAGGGGGCTGGTGCTTCAGGAGAGCCACCACGGGATCAGGTTCAACGCCGTTGCTCCGGGCACCATAGACACCGATATGATTTCCGGATACTCTGAGGAGCGGAGGAGGGCGAGGGCGCGTGAAGTCCCGCTTGGGAGGATAGGAAGGCCTGAAGAGGTCGCGAGCGTCATCGCCTTCCTCCTCTCGGACGAATCGTCCTATATAAACGGTGCGGTGATAGACGTCAACGGCGGCCTCTATATGAGGTAGGCATTACCCTCTCAGAAATATTTAAGTACTCGTGGTGGATACTGCGAAACGCTCAGGTGATGGATGATGGCAAGGATTCATGCTCGCAGGCGTGGAAGGTCCGGTTCACGTGCCCCATACCGCACCGAAGCGCCTGAGTGGGTTCCGGTCAGCGCGGACGAGGTGGAGGAGACGGTGGTCACCCTCGCGTCGCAGGGCTACACCAAAGCCATGATAGGTACGATCCTCAGGGACTCCTACGGCGTTCCCAGCGTCAAACTGGTCACGGGGAGGAAAATTGGCAGAATACTTGAGGAAAGGGGGCTTGAGGAGAGCATACCCGAGGATCTCATGGCCCTCATGAGGAAGGCGGTCCGTCTGAGCGAACATCTGGCACAGCACCCGAAGGACATCCATAACAGGCGCGCGCTCCAGCTAATTGAGGCGAAGATCAGGCGACTTGTGTACTACTACAAATCCGTGGGCAAATTGCCGGAGGACTGGCGGTACACCCTTGACAAGGCGAAACTCCTCGTAAAGTGATATGTCCCTTTTTTCCACCCTCTCCATACCTGAGCCGTTTCTGAATTCGCTGGATGACGCCGTTGAGTTTGTGAAGCGGCACAAACGCATCCGCGTGGTTGCCCATCACGACGCCGACGGCATCGCGTCCGCCACCATACTCACCCGCGCACTCATCCGCGAGGGAAAGAAAATCCACCTGTCCTTCACAGGCAATCTCACGGAGGAGGACGTTGAGCGTTTCTCCTCCGGCAGGTACGACGCTATGATACTGGCCGATATAGGCTCCTCGTTGCTGAATGCGCTTCCGGAGGAGACGCTCGTGCTGGACCACCACGGGCGGATAGCGGAGGGCGAAGCGCTTCTTGTGAACCCGCACCTCCACGGCATGGATGGGGGGAGGGATGCCTGTGCATCCGCGGTGTGTTTTCTGTTCGCATCGCGTCTGAATGGAATAAACGAGGACTCCTACCCCTTTGCACTCGCGGGAATCCTCGGTGACAAGCAGGACCTGGGCGGCTACGGACCCATAAACGGTGCAATAGTGAGGTGGGTATCAGAGACGAGGGATGTTAAGGTCGTTACAGAACTGGACGTTGACGGCGAGAGCATATTTGAGGCGCTTCACCTCTCAACGGACCCCTATTTCCCGGGTTACAGCGGCGATTCCAACGCGATAAACGAACTTCTCGACAAACTCGGGATTGAGGGCGATAAGGCGCAGAGCGAACTTGAAATGGAGGATATGAGGCGCCTCATCTCATACCTCGCGGTGGACATGGTGGAGAGAGGTGTCCCCCCCGACGTGGTGAAGGGCATAGTCAAGGACCGCATACACATCGCGGATATGGGCATCACGGCGAACCATCTCTCCCGCCTGCTGGACGCGGCGGGGAGGACGGGCCACCACTCGCTCCCTGTGTCCTTCGGTCTGGGAAATTCCTGGCATCTGGAATCGCTTGAAAGCATATGGAAGACGTATCAGAACGAACTCCTCCACATACTCGCCGTGGCGGAGAGGTCAAAGGTTGACCGCGGGCCTCTGTCGCTCTTCACGGTGCCCTCCCGCAGATTCACGAGCAACGTGGCGACCATACTATCCCTGTACTACATCCCGGAGAGGGTGGTCATCGTATATGCGCGGGAGGACGATGTGTGCCACGTATCCGCACGGTGCCGCCCCTTCATGTGCGAGAGGGGAATTGACCTGGGAGAGCTCATGGCCCTGGCGGAGGAATTCGGCGGCGCCGGCGGGGGCCACAGGATGGCTGCGGGGGCCAGGGTTCCCGCGGGGAGATTTGATGACTTCATGCATGCGGTTGAGGAGCGACTGGGCTCCACCGTGTGAGGTGTCCTCCATGACGACCGTGCCGGAAACCCATCCCCGGTACCGTTCTCTCATCAAAAGGGAGCGTATAATAGAGTTCTGGAAGAAGGGGATAGTGGCGGATGCGGGCCTGATCGCCCACGGGCGCGGCGAGGCGTTTGATTACATAATAGGCGAGGCGACGATGCCCTTTGCTGAGGACGCCGAGAGGGCGGCCGTTGCATATCTCCTGACGGCGCACCGACCCGTCATATCCGTGAACGGAAACGTCACGGCCCTGGCGGCGAGGGAGGTTGTGGAATTGGCCCGACTCACAGGCGCGGCCATAGAGGTGAACCTCTTTTACAGGACGCAGGAGAGGGCTGAGAAGATAGCGGGGGTCTTCAGGTCACTAGGGATGGAAATACTCGGCGTACATCCGGACGCGGAGATCCCCGGGCTGGACCACGCACGCGCCATGTGCTCCCGCGATGGCATATACTCCGCGGATGTCGTGTTGGTCCCCCTTGAAGATGGGGACAGGGCTCAGGCGCTGGTTGCGATGGGGAAAACGGTGCTCACGGTGGACCTCAACCCTCTGTCACGGACTGCGCGGGTAGCCCATGTGACCGTGGTTGACGAGCTGACCCGCGCCATGGCCAACATGGTTCGGATGGCCCGGGAGCGGGATTTTGACCCAGACGGGGTGATAGCATCCTACAGAAACGATGAAACGCTGGCCCGGTGCCTGCTTCACATAAAAAAGAGGATGGAGGAACTTGGGGTCAGTTGCCTCCCTCGTCACCGCCCTCCAGAGCCTCGGGCTTGAGTATGTACCCGCAGTTGTAGCACATTATGGCCTCGGAGGATATCATGGTGCCGCAGTTGGGGCAGGGCACCATCTCCTCCTCCGCTGCTGCCTCCGCGGTCTCGGCCGCGGGTGCAGGTGCCTCCGCTGCGGGTGCAGGTGTCTCTGCGGGCGGCGGTGCCTCCGGTGCAGTCACCTCCTTCTTCTCCACCTTCGGTACCTCACCCACCTCTGAAAGCTTCGGCACCTCTGGAATGGCGCCCAGCGCGTTCCTCAGCGCCTCCATATGCTTTTTGATCTCCGCCTCTATTGAACTGTAGGCGCTCTCCCTGTCCATCAGGGCCTTCTCCCGCTCGGCCAGTTTGGAAAGGGTCTCCTTCAAACTGTTCTCCAGGTTTATGATCTCCTCGCTCCTCTTTGCCACCTCGTCCCTCAACTTTGATAGTTCGGACAGAAGCGCGTTGAGGTTGCCCTCAAGTTTGGATACGGCCTCCCCCCTCTCCTTGACGGCTTTGAGGGCTGTGTCTATCTCGGCCTCGCGTGCCTTGAGGCGTGATAGGTACTCATCAACCTCCTTCGTCTTCGTTTCCAGATATTTCTCCTTCTCCTTGAGGTCCGCTTCAAATTTTTTGAGGTTCTCTTCCCATTCTTTGATCTTCTTTTCCCTCTCCGCCAGTGCTTCTCTCTCTTTCTGGAGTTGCTCTCTTACCTCTTTCAGATACTTGTCCACCTTAGCCAGCAAATCGAGTCCACCAAGTTCCTCCGTCATATTGACGACCTCCTACGGTGCCATATTACCCTTCACAAATAAGTATCTTTTGTTTGCCTGTGCGTGGCGCTCATGGAAACATATCCACGTCCACCCGTTTGCCGGAGAGCGTCACCACGGCGTACATGCCGTCCATCGCAGGGCCCGGGTTTACACACGTGGTCCGTCCGCACGTCTCCACACCCCTGTCCTCATGGACGTGGCCTGATATTATCAGGCGGGGTGGGGCGAACTCCACGGCCTTACGGAGCGCCATGTTCCCTATTCTCTTCCACCCCACATCGTCGTTGCAGCCGTAGGGCGGCTGATGAAGAATGAGCACAGCATCGCGGGCATTTTGCTCTATGAAGGATGATGCCTCCTCGTCGCTCCACGTTATCCCCGCGGTGGCTCCCCTGCCGTCCGAGCCGCCCAGACCGACGAAGCGCATACCCTCCATCTCCACGCATTTCATATGAACGGAGGCCCTCTTTGCCTCAAGCAGTTCCAAGACGCGTGGAGGGTCGCAGTTGCCCGGAACGGCCAGAACAGGCACTCTGAACCATGAAAGGATATCCTCTACGAACTCCGGAGGGCCAAAATTGGTTATGTCCCCTGCTATCACCGCGGCGTCCACGTCATCGCCGACCTCCTCCACCATGTAGCGAACCTGCCACCTCGCGTGTACATCTGAGAGCACCAGAAGGCGCATGGTGGGTGATATGCGCGGGGAAATATCAGGTTTATCCCCAAGATTAATATCCCCGCACCGTCATCCCCGTGCCATGCGGACGCACTACACCGCCGAGATAAACCCCTCGCTGGATGGCGAAACCGTCAGGGTCTGCGGATGGGTCCACGACATAAGGAACCTCGGGGGCATCGCCTTTCTCCTCCTGAGGGACAGGGAGGGCATCGTTCAGATAACCCTCATAAAGAAGGAGATCGGGAAGGAGATGTTCAAGGAGATCACATCGCTACCGCGTGAGAGCGTGATATGCGTGGAGGGAAGGGTGCAGAGAAGCGAGCAGGCGAGGATGGGAGTTGAGATACTCCCCGCCAGCGTGAAGGTGCTCAACAGGGCGAAGACGCCGCTGCCCCTCGGTGTCGCCGACAGGGTGGGCGCGGAGCTGGACACCCGGCTGGACAACAGGTTCATAGACCTCAGGAAACCGGAGGTCCTGGCGGTTTTCAGGATTCGCCACTCCCTCCTCGCCGGCATAAGGGATGCGCTGATGCGGGAGGGGTTCATAGAGGTGCACACGCCGAAGATCATAGCCACCGCGACGGAGGGCGGAACGAACCTCTTCCCGGTAAGGTACTTTGAGAGGGACGCATATCTGTCTCAGAGCCCTCAACTGTACAAGCAGATTCTCATGGCGGCCGGGTTTGACCGGGTGTTTGAGGTCGCGCCCGCCTTCAGGGCGGAGGAGCACGACACCTCCCGCCACCTCAACGAGTTCATCTCCATAGACGTGGAGATGAGCTTCACGGACGAGGAGGGGGCCATGGGCGTGCTTGAGAGGGCGCTGGTTTCGGGGATAGAGAGGGTTCTGGAGGAGAGGGAGAGGGAACTTGAGACGCTGGGCGTTCAGCCCCACCTGCCGGAACTCCCCTTCACCCGGATAACGTACGATGAATGTGTGGACATCGCCTCGCGGAAGGGCGTGGAGGTGGAGTGGGGCGAGGACCTGAGCGCCGAGGCCCTCAAGGCGGTGGGTGAGGAGATTCCAACCTACTACTTCATAACGAGGTGGCCTATGGAGTGCAAGCCGTTTTACGTCCTACCCTTTGAGGATGACCCGCGGTACGGCCGGGCCTTTGACCTCATGTTCGGGGACAGGGAGATAACCTCCGGTGCCCAGAGGAATCATATTCCCGATTTACTCCGGGAGACGATGGTGAAGAAGGGGCTGAACCCGAAGAACTTTGAGTTCTACCTGCGCGCATTTGAATACGGCATGCCGCCCCACGCGGGGTGGGCCATCGGCCTGGAGAGGATAACCATGATCGTGGCCGGCCTGAAGAACATACGGGAGGCCACTCTGTTTCCGAGGGACAGAAACCGTCTGGTTCCCTAAAAAATAACGATGGGGGTTTCGGCACCCCCATCAAAGTTCGTCAAAATCGGGAATGTCATCCTCCGCGGAGAAGTCATGGCTCTTAATCTTCCTCTCCAGCTCCTTTTCCAAAATGTACCTGCTCTTCTTGGGCTTCATGTCTTCCCACGCTCCTGGAGAGCAGAATTAGTATGTGAATTGGGGTTTATTAAACTTTCTCCACCCCGCCCGGAGGTGTACGCCCGGCCGAAGGTATTATATCGCTGAGCGGGTGGAATTATTGGGAAATTTTTAAATAATATATTCACATATGTGTTCCTATGAGGAGTGGCTTCATAGTTGCAATAGTGGGGATAGTGCTTGTGATTGCAGCCGTGGGAGTGCTCGTCTATTTTCTGAACCAGGCAACGCAGATTCAGGAAACGCTGACCGTGCCGGCGAATGGAACAGAGGATTACAAAATAACCTGCGAGGCAGGTACCTACTATATGATCCACATCAGCGCAGATGGGAATTTCACATATGAACTAATAGACCCCGCGGGGAACATCGTGGACAATTCAACCAATGCCTCTACCTATGCGGTCGCGTCGGTGAACGCCACTGTGAGCGGTGACTACACGCTGAGAATACACAACATGGAGAGCACAGATATAACGGTTGACGTCCTCGTGATGACGGAGAAGGATATCATGTCCCTTGCGATGAATATGCTCGGTGCGGTGGCCCTGTGCTGCGTCGGCCTTATCCTCGCCATAGTGGGCTTCATCGTTGGACTCCTTCAGGCCAAGAAGCAGAAACAGCCTGTGTACCAGCCACCGCCGCCCCCGCCTCCGAGCCCCCCTGAGAGCGGAGGAGGGTATCAGGAGGTCTAATCTCTTCCCTTTTTTCCAAACCCTTTTAACCCCTGCGCTCATGTACCCCCATGCACACCGGCGATATGAAACTCAAATGGGCGCACTCCCACATGGACGTGATCAGGGAAGTGGAAAGGGAGTTCAGGGAGCAGAGGCCCTTCCGCGGTCTGCGCATAGGCATGGCGCTTCACGTGGAGGCGAAGACAGGCATCCTGGCGCTCGTTCTTAAGGAGGGTGGGGCTGAGGTCCACCTCGCGTCCTGCAACCCCCTGAGCACTCAGGATGACGTGGTCCACGCACTCAGGGAGAGAGGCGTGAGCGTCCACGCGAGGAGGGGTGAGAGCAGGGAGGAGTACTACGAGAATCTCCGGAGAGTCCTTGATGCGGAGCCACAGGTGATAATAGACGACGGCGGCGACCTCACGACGCTGCTCCACACGGATTACTCCCATCTGGAGGTGTGGGGCGGCAGCGAGGAGACCACAACGGGCGTTGTGCGGCTGAGGGTCATGGAGAGAAAAGGCATACTGCGATTTCCCATGTTTGACGTCAACGACGCCATGATGAAGCACCTGTTTGACAACCGCTACGGAACCGGGCAGAGCACGCTGGATGGAATCATGACGGCCACGAACCTCCTCATCGCTGGGAAGACCGTCGTGGTGGCCGGTTACGGATGGTGCGGCCGTGGAATCGCCATGCGGATGCGGGGGATGGGGGCCGATGTCATAGTGACGGAGGTGGACCCCGTGAAGGCGATAGAGGCACGCATGGACGGGTTCCGCGTGATGAGGATGGCGGATGCCATAAGAGAGGCGGATTTCGTGGTGACCGCCACCGGAATGAAGGGCGTGGTGAGGAAAGAGCATCTTGAGGTGGCCAAGGATGGATGCGTCCTGGCCAACGCGGGACACTTTGACAACGAGATAGACAGGGAGGCGCTGGCGGGCATGGCCGCCTCGCGGAGAACTGCCCGGCCGGGCGTGGAGGAGTACGTGATGCCGGATGGGAGGAGAATATATCTGCTCTCTGACGGTCGCCTCGTGAACCTCGCCGCGGGACAGGGCCATCCTGTGGAGATCATGGACATGTCTTTTTCCCTTCAGGCGCTCACAGCCCGATACATCGTTGAGAGGAGAGGTGAACTGGAGAACCGCGTGTATCCGGTGCCACGCGAGATAGACCAATGGGTGGCTGTGGCCAGGTTGAGAACGCTCGGCATAGAGATAGATGCCCTCACGGAAGAGCAGATCCGGTATCTCAACGAGTGGCAGGAGGGCACGTGAGGGGCGAATAACAGAGTTTATAAGCGCTCTCTCATTACTCCACGCAGGGTGTTTGAGATGCGCATAAGGCAGCCCATAGTCAGCGTGCTCGGACACGTGGACCACGGTAAGACAACGATACTGGACCGCATAAGGGGGACCAGCGTGGCCGCCAAGGAGGCCGGCGGGATAACCCAGCACATAGGGGCGACGGAGGTCCCCATAGACGCGATATTCAGGATATGCGGTCCCCTCATAAAGAACCCGGAAAAGTTCAAAATCCCGGGGCTGCTGTTCATAGACACCCCCGGGCATCACTCCTTCACCACTCTCAGGGCAAGGGGTGGGGCACTCGCGGACCTCGCGGTTCTCGTGGTGGACGTAAACGAGGGCATCATGCCTCAGACCGTTGAGAGCATAAACATACTCAAGCGTTATCGCACGCCCTTCGTCATCGCGGCGAACAAGATAGACGTCATAGACGGGTGGAACAGGGATACGAGGGATATGCCGTTCCTGATGGCCATCAGGGAGCAGGAGGACGACTACCTCGTCAAACTGGAGGAGAAAATATACGCCATTGTGGAGCAGCTGTACTCCCACGGTTTCTCGGCGGACCGCTACGACCGCATATCCGACTTCACCCGCACCCTCGCCATAGTGCCGACGAGCGCGAAGTGCGGCGTGGGCATCGCCGACCTTCTCCTCGTCCTCATAGGCCTCGCCCAGAAGTTCCTGCAGGAGAACCTGCGCACCGAGGAGGGGCCGGGAGAGGGCACCATACTGGAGGTGAAGGAGGAGAGGGGGCTGGGCAAGACGCTGGACGTCATACTGTATTCGGGGACCATACGGAAGGGCGACACCATAGTGGTTGGCGGCATATCGGGGCCCATAGTCACGAAGGTGAAGGCGCTTCTCAGGCCAAAACCCCTTGATGAGATGCGCGACCCGCGCGATAGATTCAAGAACGTTGAGGAGGTGAGCGCGGCCGCAGGCGTCAAGATATCGGGCCCCGACCTGGACGGCGCCCTCGCGGGCGCACCTGTCATAGTGATCTGGGATGACGGTGAAATTGAAAGGGCCAAGGAGCGCGTGAGGAAGGAGATGACGATAAATATAGAGACTGCTGAGGAGGGCATAATGATAAAGGCGGATGCTCTGGGCTCGCTGGAAGCCCTCGCCTATGAACTTAAAAATGCGAAGATCCCCATATGGAGGGCGGCCATAGGCCACATATCCCGGCGGGACATAGTGGATGCGGAGACCATGCCGAACCCCTTCTACAGGGTCATACTCGGGTTCAACGTTCGTCTCACGGCGGACGCTGCGGAGTACCTGGAGAACTCCGACGTGGTCGTCTTCGTGGAAAACGTGATATACAAACTCGTGGAGGAGTACACGGAGTGGCTGGAGAGGAAGAGGGAGGAAATGGAGAGGGAGAAGCGCCTTGCCATGAACTTCCCCGGCAAGTTCAAAGTGCTTGAGGACTACATATTCCGCACGGCGAAGCCCGCAATAGTGGGCATAAGGGTGATAGGCGGTCGCGTGCGCGTAGGGCAGAGAATACTCCGCCCCGATGGACGCGTTGTGGGCATCATCAAGAGCATAAGGGATGGGGATAAGAACCTCCGGGAAGCCATCGCGGGGCAGGAGGTGGCAGTCGCGATGGACGGCGTCACCGTCGGAAGGCAGATAAAGCCGGGTGAGGAGTACTACGTCAATATGAACGAGACGGACTACAAGGCGCTGAAAGACCACGACCTCAACTTTGACGAGAGGGAAATAATGGAGGAGATCGCCAGAATCAAGAGAAAGGAAAGGCCCTTCTGGGGCCTCTAGGGGATGATCTCCGTGCTGTTGTTGAACGGAGGGTAAAGCACTTCTTCGCGGGAAATTCTGCCCTCGTTCAGCAGTCCCTCTATCTCCGGGAGGGCGGATAGAACCTCCTCTATGAACGTCTTCGTGATGGCGCACACCTTCGCGAAGCCCTCCTCGCCCCATAGACGCTCTTTATAAGCGTAGAGGCATCTCCCGCCGCAGAAACGGAACGCATCGCACGAGGTGCAGGGTTCTCCGATGGAAATGGCATCTATGTGGCCCTGCACATGTGAATTCCGTATATCTCCGAGGTGCGCCCATTCCTCCATCACCGCTATGGGACAGGCGAGCACCCTGCCGTCCGGGGAGACCGCGATGGACGTGCGCCCGGCTCCGCAGGGGGGCGATTCCTGCCCCTCTGAAAGTGCGGCTTTGACAACCCCGAGGAAGGGGACTATCCCGGGCACGCGTCCCGCATGCATCTCGCGGAGCCACCATGCCACCAGACGCCTTATCCCCGGCAGATACGAGCGCATGGCCCATCCATCAAAGTCAGCCCACCTGTCGCTCCACACAACATCCAGCTGCCAGTGCACGTGGTCAAAGACGTTGAGGGTGAGGAGATGCATGACATCCCGGTGGACATCGCTCATCTCCGAGACGGTCATTCGGGCTATGAGGTCCCCTGAAAAGCCGACCTCCCGCAGCCATCTTGCGCTTCTCAGAACGGCATCGTAGACACCCCTGCCACGATATGCGTCCGTGACCTCTCTGACGCCGTCTATGGACAGAAGAACAGCGCTGAACATCCTCCAGCATTCCGGCGGAAGTCGACGCACGTTCAGACCGTTCGTCTGTATCACGTAACGGTCCGCGTGGATGGTGTTCATCACCTCCATTATGAAACGGGAATTGAGCAGCGGCTCACCACCGTAGAACGCGATGGTCAGGTCATTACAACCATCAAGGAATCTGCGCAGGTCGGAGATGGAGTACTCAACCCTGTGTGGGACGACCCGGGGGGAAAAGGAGCCCCCGCAGTAAGAGCACCGGAGGTCGCATTCGCCGGTGGACAGCAGGAACACCAGCATGTGAGGGCGCATGGATGGGCCGGTAAAAAATGTTTGAGGGTGCGTGCTTTCCCCCTCCCAAACATTTATATCTCATGCCGGCCTACCGCACCTGGCGTCGCTCATAAGAGGGGCGCAGACAGAGAGAGTGAGAGAGT
>MTNG01000082.1 GCA_002011395.1 Candidatus Aciduliprofundum sp. JdFR-45 | reverse complement strand
AGCACCACACGTGGGGAAGCCGGTCGGTGCGTATGAGAGATTCAATCAATTCCTTATTGTCTCTGAACTCCATGAGACCGCGTGCCTTCGCCGCCATCATCCTCTGAGCACCTCCTTTATGCCCGCCACTATCTCCTCCGGCCTGTGCACCGCTCCACCCATCTTCGGAACAAGTAGAACCTTCCGCGGGCAGGCGCACCTCTCAACCTCGTAGTAAATCTGGCCGTAGTTTATCTCCGCGACGACGAAGGCCTTCACGCTCTCAGCCAGCCGCCTGATCACATGCTCGGGGAAGGGCCAGATGGTCTTGAGGCGGAGCATGCCCGCCTTGATTCCATCCCCGCGTGCGATATCCACTGCCCTCTTGGCCACGCGGGAGGTTATGCCAAAGGAGACGACCGCCACGTCTGCATCCTCCAGCATGTATTCCTCCACCATGGTTATCTTCTCGCGAACCCTCCTTATCTTTTCGTTGAGACGCCTGACCAGTTTCTCCTGGGCCTCCGCCGTCATGGATGGATAACCTCTCTCGTCGTGTGTAAGCCCGGTTATGTGCATCCTCGCCCCCTCTCCGGCTATGGCCATGGGAGGCACAAGGTCCTCGTCCTCAACGAGGTAAGGCAGATACGCGCCGCCACCGTTGGGGCGCTTCCTGTACACGAGGCGCTTCTCTATCTCGTCCTGAGGGGGCACCGTGACCTTCTCAAACAGATGGCCTATGCTCTCGTCCATCAGGTAGACCACCGGGACCCTGTACCTCTCCGCCAGGTTGAAGGCCTCAATTATTAGGTCAAAGGTTTCCTGAACGGAGTTCGGATACAGCGCTATGATCTCGTAGGATCCGTGCGAGCCCCACTTTGCCTGCATCATATCGCTCTGACCCACCATGGTGGGGAGGCCTGTGGACGGGGCGCCTCTCTGCACATTCACTATTACGCAGGGTGTCTCCATCATCACGCCGAGGCCTATATTTTCCAGCATCAGGCTGAATCCGGGGCCGGATGTGGCTGTCATGGCTTTCTTTCCCGCCCACGATGCGCCGAGTATGGCCGCCATGGAGGCGATCTCGTCCTCCATCTGAATGAAGACGCCACCGACCTGTGGCAGACGGAGCGCCATCCTCTCAGCGATCTCGCTGCTCGGCGTGATGGGGTATCCTCCGTAAAATCGGCATCCAGCGGCTATGGCGCCCTCCGCGGCGGCGATGTCTCCGCTCCAGTAGTGGGCGCCCTCCATCACTGCCCGACCCTTCATTTCAAGACCTCCACGTATATGGCGAATTCGGGACAGACGAGTTCACAGAACCTGCAACCTATGCACACCTTATCGGGCGGGTTCTCAACGAGCACGGGCGGATGATACCCCTTGACGTTGAACTTATCGGAGCGTACCAGAACGCCCGTTGGGCAGTACTCAATACAGTATCCACAGCCCTTGCAGCGATCCTCTATTATGAAAACCCGCCCGCGGGAGGCCATCCTTTCCCGCAGCAACCTCTGAAAACGTTTCTGGTCGGCGGTCACGCGCGTGGTCGTTTCCATATGCGCGCCTTCATGTTATCTGATGATATAAACCTTTGTGTGATTATTTCAGTAATTTGAATTTAAAAATCAGAATTTTAACATTTCTCTTTCAGAACGTTCAAAATTTTATCTGTGATGGCAGGCAGTTTACCCTCCAGTTCAGGGGTGAGGCACTCTGAAAACTCATGGGCCGAGCGGACCTCTATTCCCACGAGGGTGATATCCTCGGGGACATCGTATCCGCACCTCCTCGCCATCTCCAGCACCGCAGGGATGTTCAGCGTGTGAATGCTGCTGTAATGGTTCGCATCCTCCAGAGAGGCCACATCCATGACAACCACTTCACCGGGCGGGTACACGCCAGTGCTCATGGCGTCCACGAGAACTGCGCCCACATAACCCCGCAACTCCTCAACGAGGTCAAAACCGGCACCCTCAAAGGTCTTCATGTCCATGTCAAGGCGGTCCTGTGCCCACAGTATCCTCTCGTAAACCCGGAGGGCAATGGCATCGTCGCCCATTATGGGATTGCCCAGAAAAAGCGCCACACGCCGTCTCATACGTTCCTCATCGTCTTTATCACATTTCCGCGGGCATCGTAGACCTTTATCTCCAGCGCCGGCACCCCGGGGAGCGCATGGGATGCGCATGCCATGCACGGATCGTAAGCCCTGTAAAACATCTCCACCGTGTTGAGCAGGCCCTCGGAGACCTCATGGCCGCTCACGAGTTCCCTCGCGGCGCTCTTTATTGATAGATTTATGACGCCCTTGTTGTTCGTCGTGGCCACTATGAGGTTCACCCTGTCCATGAGGCCCTCCTCGTTCACCACGTAGTGATGTATCAGCGTGCCCCTCGCCGCCTCAACGATCCCTATGCCCTCGCCGCCGATTCTGCCCGGCCTGTTCCTTGTGTCCGTCCCCGTTATCGCCGGGTCTTTAGAGAGCTCAAGGGCCCTCTCCGCGGCGTAGAGCAGCTCTATGAGGCGTGCCCAGTGATAGAGCAGGGTGTTTCCGGCGGGCTTTGCACCGATGGTGTCGTACATCTCCTGATACGCCTCGTTTGCGAGCGGCGTCGCCATGCCGTCCGCGGCGTTCAGGCGGCCGAGTGGCCCGACGCGGTACAGTCCGCTGTCCTTCCCGTCCGCAATACCCTTCCACCCGACGCCTTTGAGATAGGGTATCTTGACGTAGGACCAAGGCACCACCTTCTCCTCTATGTAGTCCAGGTACCTCTCCGGCGGGAACTTCGCGTATTCCTCTCCGTCCGGCCCCACCACGCGCACGTGGCCGTCGTAGAAGTTCACCCTGTTGTTGTCATCCACGAGCCCCATGTTGTACGTCCCGTGGTTGAACGCCGGGTTCGTGATGAGATTCATGTACTTCTCGTTCTTCAGCACCACGTTCCTGAATATCTCAAGGGAGGTCTGGGCGAACTCCACGCAGCTCTCCGCCATCTCCTCTATATTCGCCCGCTCCTCCTCCGTTATGGGCTTTGTCACCCCACCGGGCACGCCGCAGACGGGGTGTGTCGCCTTGCCACCTATGATTTCCGTTATCCTCTGTCCGTAGGCGCGGTGCTTTATCACCTCCTTCGCCACCTCCAGGCCCACCACATCTATCACGCCCAGTATGTTCCTCCTCTCCTTGGGCGCCTCGGGGCCCACCACGAAGTCGGGTCCGCCGAGGAAGTAGAAGTGGAGTATGTGGTCGTAGATGTAGTAGCCGGAGTACATGAGTTCCCGTATCTTCCTGGCCGTCTCAGTGGGCGGGGCGGCGAAGGCCATATCCAGGGCCTTCGCGGACGCGAAGTGATGGGCCACGGGGCACACACCGCATATGCGTGACGTCAGCTGGGGCATCAACTCCGCGCGCCTGCCCTGACAGAAGCGTTCAAAGCCGCGCAGTTCAGGCACCTGAAGGTAGGCGTCCTTCACCTTCCCGCTTTCATCCAGGAATATCTCTATCTTCCCGTGCCCCTCAAGGCGCGTTATGGGGTCTATCGTTATTCTCTTCATCGCAACCACCTCCCTATGTAGGACCTGGCGAGGCCGTACATGTAGAATGTGCCTATGTAATCCCTGACCTTCTCCGCCAGTTGCTCGGCCTCCTCCTCCGTGATCTCCCTCTCCCTGCTCAGCATTAGGATGGAGCCGAGCGTGGATATCATCTTCGCCCCGATGTCCCTCACGCCCTCAAGCGGGCCCATGCATCCGGTGCAGGGGAAGTTCCCCTTTATGCATCTCGCGCTGCAACCGCTCCTCGTCACGGGGCCCATGCAGATCAGCCCTTGCTCCAGGAAGCATTTATCCGGGTCTATCTCATCCACCTCGTATATTCTCTTTATGTCGGGCATCTCCTTTATCTGAGGCCTCTCCTCGCCCGGCGTTGGGTTGCGGGGACAGTCCTTGCACAGCGTGTGGTTGGGCGCGAGGATGCTCCCCTTCGGGGGCAGGTTGCCAGACACAATGGCATCCAGCGCCGCCGCGACCAGTTCCGGCGGCGGAGGGCAGCCGGGCAGGTAATAGTCCACATCCACTATCTCCGCGAGCGGGCGAACCTTATCGAGCAGCCGTGGAAGAGTGAGTTCGCCCCCCTCCACATCAACTCTCGGCTGAGGGACTACCTTCTCGGGGTTGGGTGTGGANGGGCTCTCCAGGTAGGCCGTTCTGAGTATGTCATCCGGCCCNCACACNTTGGCGAGGCCCGGCACGCCGCCCTCCACGGCGCACGAGCCGAAGGCAACCAGTATCTTAGATTTTCTCCTGAGAAGTTTAGCCATGTGCTCGTTCTCCTCGGTCCTTATGCCCCCGTTGAAGAAGCAGACATCCATGTACCCGTCGGGGAACCTCTCCACATCTTCATACTTCGTGTCCATGGCCACGGGCCAGAAAACGATGTCAGCCACAGCGACGACGTCCAGAATTTTCTCGTCAATATCAAGCACCGCAATCTCGCAACCACCACAGGAAGCGGCCCAGTAAAGACCTACCTTGAGCTTCTCCGTCATCTATCTCACCACTGAAAAATGGGATGTGTTTTGAGGATTAATAATTTTTTGTTCCCTCAGGAAAAACCCTTAATACCCCTGTTCCCATGAGCATCCGCCCGCCCGGCTGGCCACCTGCGAGCGTCACCGAGGGGAGCTGTGAGCAGGTGCCCCCCAGGTGGGCTACACTCACGGTGATTTCCATGCTGGCCCTGGTCAACGCTGAGAACGTGGAAGCCCTTCTCGTTGATGGCGAGCGCGTGGTCGCTCTCGGCAGCGAGAAAAGGGTGCTCGCCAGGAAGCCCAGACGGGTTATAGACCTCAACGGAGCGCACATCTACCCCGCCTTCGCCGACAGGCACGCGCATCTATCAATTCTGGCGGTTCAGGCCACCACGCTGGACCTCACCCGCGTGGGCTCGCTTGATGACCTCGCGGAGGCGATAAGGGGGTTTGATGGACCCGTGGTACTCGGGCGCGGGTGGGACGAGAGCCGGTGGGGCGGTGAGGTGCCTGATAGAACATACCTTGATTCTGTAGAGAGAAGGAGACCCGTCGTCCTCGTTAGGGAAGACGGACACGTTGCGGTCCTCAACACAAAGGCACTGGATATTTACAGACCAAAGGGCGATGTAGACCGGCAAAGGGGGCTGGTTTACGAGGAGGCCGTGAGCAGCGTGATGAAGCAAATTCCCATGGATCGCGAACGCGGAGTGCGCGAAGCGCTGACCGCCGTGGTGAGGGAGGGCATAGTGGAACTGCACGACATGGGGATGAGCGTGTCATGGTGGAAGACCCTTATGGATGCAGAGCCATGCATTGAAATAAGGGCGTATTTCCACACCGATTGGGATGCGCTGCCGGAGGGGCACGGAAACCTCCGAGTGGCCGGGTTGAAGGTCTTCGCCGACGGTTCCGTGGGCGCAGGGAACGCCGCATTCTCCACACCGTACGCGGATGGAAGGACTGTGAAGCCATTTCTCACGCGTGCGAGGGTGCATGAACTGGCCAGAAAGGCGGAGTCCATGGGACTGCAACTCGCCGTACACGCCATAGGCGACGAGGCGGTGAGGACGGCTGTGGAGGGGCTGAGGGGTACCCCGGGGCACCGGGTGGAGCACTTTGAGTTCGTGCCGGACGGGTATCTGGAGGACACATCGCTCCTTGAACACGTGGAGATATGCATGCAGCCGAATTTCCTGAAGTGGGCGTCTCCCGGCGGGCTCTACGAGACCCGCGTGGGAAGCGAGTGGGCCGGGAAATGCAACCCGATCGGCGCACTTCACGGACGCGTGCAGCTGACCTTCGGCTCGGACTGCATGCCCCTATCTCCGCGGTACGGCATTCGCACGGTTGTGAATGCCTCCTGTCCGCATCAGCGCCTCTGTATGGAGGATGCGCTGTCCCATTACATCCGAGCCCCACTCGTGGAAGGGGGGGAAGCATCCTTCATAGTGACAGACGGAACACTTCCTGACTGTGAAATCCTTACCACCATCTTCAGAGGGCGTGCGGTGTACATGAGGGGAGACATAAGAAAAACCTTAATTATCCATAAATGTATAATGTAGCATGCTCACCATAATAGACGAGTACTTCCGGGATTATCCTGCGAGAAGAAGAGTCGTGGAAATTCTCTACACGCACGGCATAGCGGTGAAGGAGACCGAAAAAGGTCCGAAAATGTACCTCGGAGACGTGGAGGTGCCCATAACCGCAGTTGCCGACGCTGCCAGGGTGAACAGAAAAATAGTGTACCACACACTGGAGTACATAGTGAGGACCTACGAGTTGAAGGTCGTTTTTGAGCAGTTAAAGCCCACGACCAACCTGGTGGATGTCGCACCCGTGGTGGGGTGGGAGGCAATAGAGGTTGAGATCGAGCCCGAGGCGTTCTGCGGTGCGGTGAGTTCGCTCCTGCGTATATTCGCATCGCGTTCTTACTGCATAAAGCAGGTGATGGGAGGCGAGGAGCCGACGGGGAAACTCGTGATAATAGTGGACAGGGAAATACCGGAGAGCATGCTGTCATGCATAAGGGAGGTGCACGGGATAAAAAGCATAACCCTCTACACGCACAGAAAGGGGAGGAACCTCGCATGCACGTGGTGCAAGGTCAAGGTGTGTCCCCGCCGGGTGGCCCTGGAGGAATCTACAGGTAAGCGATGAGCGCGGGAATTATTATGCATCCCATCAGGGTCGCGCGGGAGCATCCGAGGCGAGGGGGGATGGAGCCGACGACCGTGGCGGCCCCCAGAACGATGAGCCCTGTTACCCCTCCGAAGACGAACGTCAGCGCCAGAAGTGCGGCGAGTATGAAACGGGACAGCCGTCTGTAACTCAGCCCGCTCACCGCCCGCGCGAACAGGCCCGCCATGGGCATGGTTATGAGCCCGGCGACCAAGGATGAGATGACAAGGGAAATCAGTATCCACACGGCCATCTCCGGAAGCGGATACATCGTGCCCGTGGGGTGCAGGGAGTTTATGTACGCCCCGACTCCGCTCCTGGGCCTGCCCGTGACTAGAACCGCGAAGGATGTCAGCACCGCGTTGGCGGTGTTCGCTCCTCCGAGCGATGTTATGTACTCCTCATCGTCCCCCTTCACGACAGAGCACGCAGCCGCCGCAACTCCTGAGGACACGCCGGGAAAGAGCGATACCAGCCCCCCGGCGAGCAAACCCTTCGCCACCCCGCTGGTCCGCATCATCACGTGGGGTTCGTCCTTCTGCGGAGGTATTCTAACGCTTCTGGCCATGAGAAGCGCCGGAACTGCGTAGAGGCCTGTCAGCATCGGAAAAAGGGGCGATGCCCCACTCAGGGCCCCGGAGACAGACAGGGGAGAGGACAGCACCACGAGGCCAAGCGCGCCCGACAGCGCAACGGACGCCAGCGCCACTGCGCCACGTTTTGCGGATATGCGCGCATCAACCGCCACGAGGAGGGCCAGCATGGAGAGGAGGACGGCGACCACAGCGCGGCCGTAATGCTGGGACGATGTCAGTGCATATGCAAGCCCAGATGCGGGCAAAATGACGGAGCACAGCGCCAGTGAAGACAGCAGGGAGCCGTACAAACTCAAGCGAACCGCTTTTAAACCGTAACCCTCCATCACCATCCTGTGGGATGGGAAGATGGAGAGCGCCGTGCCCTCGTCGGGAACGCCCAGGAAGGTTGTGGGTATGAAATCAAGGAACGTGTGCGTTACCGCCGCCGAGACGAGCATGACCGCACCGCCCTCCGGGTCCACCTCCGCTGCGCTCAGTATCAGCACAAGGGCGTTGACATGCAGTCCCGGCGTCAGGCCGGTGACAGCGCCCACTCCGACCCCCATCAGCACCCAGAGCAGCATAGCCGTGCGGGCTAATGGCAAATTTTTATTAATCCATTTCCCCTGAGGGGGCTGATGGTCGCGAAAACGAAAAGCGCAGAGGAGGGGAGAAAGCGGGGCGTGGCGGCCCTCACGCTCATAATCGCGGAGAAAAACCTAGCCGCGAGGAGAATCGCGGCCATCCTCTCCGGCGGTAAAGCGAGGACCGTGCGGAGGGGGCGCGTCGCCGTCTACGAGTTCACCCGGGACGGTGAGAGGTACGCCGTTGTGGGTCTCAGGGGACACGTCGTGGAGATGGACTACCCGAAGGAGATGAACTCCTGGGACAGGGTTGACCTGGAGGACCTCGCGAAGGCCGAGCCCGTGAAGAGGGTGACCGAGAGGGGCATAGTGAACGTTATCAAATCCCTCGCGAGGGAGGCAGACCGTATTATAATAGCCACCGACTACGACAGGGAGGGGGAACTCATAGGCGCAGAGGCGGCGGAGATGATAAGGGAGGTGAAGCCACACGTGGATATAAAGAGGGCACGGTTCTCAGCCATAACCCCCTGGGACCTGAAATCGGCGTTTGAAAACCTGACGGAGATAGATGAAAACCTCGCGCGGGCTGCGGAGGCACGGCAGAGGATTGACCTCTCCTGGGGCGCGGTCCTAACGAGGTTCTTCTCGGTGGCCACCGGGAGAAGGGGGAAGGACTTTCTCTCGGTTGGGAGAGTGCAGAGCCCCACCCTCGCTCTCATCGTGGAGAGGGAGAAGGAGATACTCTCCTTCGTGCCCGAGAAGATCTTCATCGTGAAGGCGGACCTTCAGAAGGGCAGGGTTGGGTTCTCTGCAGAACACGTCTCCAATCCATTCAGGGAGAGGGAGGTGGCTGAGCGTGCGAGGGAGAGGGCCGCATCGTCTGGCACCGCGAGGGTGCTGTCCTTCTCCTCGGATGTGGCGAATCTCAGACCGCCACCACCCCTGAACACCACGGAGTTTCTCAGGGAGGCGAACCGGCTTGGAGTGCCCCCGGCCCGAGCCATGGCCATAGCGGAGGAACTCTACATGTCCGGTTACATATCCTACCCCAGAACGGACAACACCGTTTACCCCAGGGGGCTGGACATAAAGGGCATACTGAACCGGCTGAAGGATACGCCGCTGAGAAAGGCCGTGGAGTACACGGTCGCCCACAGAAGGCGCGTGCCCACGAGAGGGCGCAGGGAGGAGAGTGACCACCCGCCCATACACCCCGTGATGCCTGCAAAGGAGGGGGAATTAAAGGGCGATGCGTGGAAAATATACGAGTTCATAGTGAGGCGCTTCCTGGCCACGTTGACAGAGGACGCAACGCTGGAAAAGAAGGAGGCGCGGTTTGNCATAGGGGGGGAGCGCTTTGTGGCCCGCGGCACCAGAGTTGTGAACCCGGGGTGGCTGTCCATATACCCCTATTACACGCCCCAGGAGGAGAGCATACCCGACCTGAAAGAGGGCGATGAGGTGCGGGTGATGGACGTGCGCATGACGGAGGACGAGACAAAGCCGCCCCGCAGATACTCGCAGGGAGATCTCATAAAGAGAATGGAGGACCTGAACCTCGGGACAAAGAGCACGAGGCATGAGATCATACAGAAACTGATCTCCAGGGGGTACGCCTACGGAAATCCTCTAAGGCCGACAAAGCTCGGCGTGGCGCTCGTGGAGGCGCTGCAGGAAAACGATGTGAGCGTTGTGAAGCCGGACATGACGGCGCGCCTTGAGGAGGACATGGCGAGAATAGCCAAAGGAGACATACGCATGGAGGATGTCGTTAAGGAGAGCACCGATATGCTCTCGGAGATCATAAGGGACCTCAAACTGAAGGAGGAGGACATCGCGCGCTTCATCAGGGAGGCGCTCCGCGAGGAGCGGGTGGTGGGCAGATGCCCCCGCTGCGGCTCCGAGTTGCTGGTCATACGCTCAAAGAGGGGTAAGTTCGTGGGGTGCAGCAACTACCCCGAGTGCAGATTCGCCTTCAGCATACCCTCGGGGGGGTCAATACAGAGAAGCGAAAGAAAATGCCCTGCGTGCGGGTCGGATATGATCGTACTCAGGGTCAGGGGCAGAAAGCAAATGAGATGCATAGACCCCGAGTGCAAGTACAACAGCGCAAAGGATGTGCTGGGAACCTGTCCCGAGTGCGGCGGAGAGATAGTCGTCAGGTACGGACGCACCGGAAAGAGGTTCGCGGGGTGCAGCAATTATCCGGAATGCCGTGTGACGTACCCCCTCCCCCAGAGGGGGCAGATCGTGCCCACGGGCGAGAAATGCGAGAAATGCGGTGCCCCCGTGGTTATCGTGAGGATGCGGGGGAAGGGCAAGTGGAAGAAGTGTCTCAATCCGGAGTGTGATGAGAGTGGTTCAAAATCCAAGGCATCTGATAGGAAGGGTTAACATCGTTCTCCTGTTTGTCGTAACCCAGCTCGTGGCCCTCAATATCGTTTTCGCGTACCCCGATGACTACAAGGCCTTTGAGGGTATGGAATCCTCGCCCATCCCCATCGTGATATTCATGGCCGAGATACTCGCCTTCACTGCCATCCTCATATACCTAGCGAGGAAGGGGAAGGACTCGCTCATAAAGGGTATCATAGGCATACTGTTCTTCTTCGCGCTTCTGTACGTGCTTGAGCCCGTCCTACTCTGGCTCCGCACGCCCTTCGCCTCTCTGATAGCCTTGGCGTCGTCCGCGCTCCTCACGTATGTCACCCTGAGGAGGCCTCGGTGGTACCTCACAGACTGCGTGGGCATCCTTGTGGGAGGGGGAATCGCCGCCATACTCGGCTTTTCCCTCGTGCCCCGTATATTAGGCGCCCTTCTCATCGTGCTGGCCGCTTACGACTACTACTCCGTTTACCGCTCAAAACACATGCTGGAACTCGCAGAGGTCGCCGACAGAACCAACATACCCCTGCTCTTTGTCTCACCCACCGGGAAGAAGGTGGCGAGGATAAGGGACGGTAAGAAGACGGAAGAGCACACGTACTTCTTGGGATTCGGAGATGCTGTCCTCCCCGGCGCCCTCGCCGTGTCGGTTCTGACCTACATGGGAGATGTTTACGGTGCGCTTGCGACAGTTGGGGGTGGCGTGGTGGGGTTAACGCTCCTCCTGATAACAATGGAGGAGGGAAAGGGATACCCCGGACTGCCGTTCATAAACGGTGGTGCCCTCGGGGCACTCGCCCTCTACTCAGTATATGTCCAGTTCCTCCATTAGCGTCTCAACTTCTCTGAGTTTCAGTATCACACCGGCATAATCGCCTTCGTCCTTCGCGAGTTTGAGTTCCCGTATCTTGTTTATTATTGGCTTGGTGTTCTTCCGGAGCATCATGGCCCTCTGCAACCTGACCTTGATGTCCTTCAACTTGGGCGTTATGACCTTCTCAATTGACGCGCCCATTTCCTCCTCGGCGGCGTTCAGGGCTTGGATGGCCTTCCCGTATTTGCCATCCTCCGCGAACTCCTTTGCCTTCCTCAGCCAGTTCATGGATGGAGATATATCCACGCCCATCTCCGAAGCGAAGTTGAGCGACTCCTTTATCTTCTCGTACTTTTCAAGGAACCTCTTTATATGGCCCGACGTCTTCCGGGCCTGCGCCTCTATGGCCGCTATGACCTCGTCCAGTTCCCTGTATCTGCCCTCGTCAAGGAGAACGTATGCCTTTCGGTACATGGTGGATATGCGCGGGTCCTTCTTGGCCACTATGGAGAGGCGCTCCAGAACGGGCATGTACTTCTTCTTGAGTTCCTCTTCCACCTCTCTCTTCGCCTCGCTCAGCACCTTGACCGCTCCCCTGAAATCGTTTCTGGACGCGTGCGCCTTCGCCTCTTCTATTGCCGTTTTGAGGAAGTGCACCGAAATCCCCTTGCTCTTCGCCACCTTTATTATCTTCTTTAAGTCGGATATGAGATTTGACATCTCGGCGCGGTAATCGCGCTCCTCCACGGTCGGGGGGCTGACCTCCCCCCTTCTCTCCTCCATGACCACGACGGGCTCCTCTGCCACGGCCGGTTCCGCCTCAACGGCCCCTGTGAGTTCGCCCTCCGCCTCCTCCTCAACGACCTCTTCCTCCTCCTCAAATACCGCCCCGCAGTGAGGGCACACTGTGTCGTCGGGCCCCACTTCCTTGCCACAGACAGGGCAGACATACTCCTCTATGATTTCCTCCTCTATGACCTCCTCCTCGGGGGCCTCCAATATGTCCTTTATGACCTCATCAACGCTCTCTTCCGTCTGGTAGAGGAAAGATAGGTCCGTTCCGCAGACAGGACACGTCGTCTCTCCCGACCGCAGGGGTGTGCCACACACGGGGCATTTCTCTATCACCAAAATCACCTCACTCCACATCAGTTATCAGGGAATTAAGATAAAAACTTATCGCATCCGTCCCCTCCTCACCGTAAAGGTGGGCGGCGAGCCAGATATCCCTGCAGAACCAGGATAAAACATATTGAGGAGCCATACCATCGTTTCCGCGTGTCCCGTGAGCGCACGCGAGGTATAGCGGGCACCTGCTATGGGGGCGAACAGCAGGAGCATGTCGCTCGCATGAATGTCCACGGTTGCTGGGGACGAGATATCCGATTGGAGTGCATCGTGTGCCATATGTGCGACTTCTTCCGCCCTCACACCCCTCTCGCCCAGCGCGTCGCTTCCCATGACAGTTTTCGCGTACTCAGCCCACAGCGCCACGCCCATTCCCGGACCGGGGCCACGCTCCATCACTACTTCAACGGAGTAGCCAAGTTCCCTGAGCGTACGCGCTGCCCTCTCCGCCACGTGGGAGGGCAGCGACGACTGATGCACAACGGCACCCCTTTCAATTGAATGGCCACGCTCATCCACACGTATTTCACGGGGCGATGATGGTTCACACGCAACCCTCACAAGCCCGCCGCCGCGGGGGTAGTAGCCCCGCCGGATTATCTCCATATGGAGCGAAAAGCCGTATCTGTTAAGCAGGGGAAAGAGAACTCTCTGGAAATACTCCGCCTGGGGGGCCCACTTCACGGCGGTGCCTCCCGAGACCTCAATGACGAAATCCTCGCCGCTGTCCACCATGGCTGGAAGGAGCGTCTGGAGCAATAGTGTGACGCTTCCGGCGGTGCCTATATCTATCCTGTAGTTTCCACCCCGCAACCTCCCAGGCCTTATGATCACCTCGGTGGAGCCTACACGGAGCCCCTCAACCCTCGTGGAGGAAATCATGGTCAACCCCTTGAGCGATGCGAGGTGCTGCGGCTTGAGCCCGGGAGTTGGTCTTCTAGCCCTTATGCTGTGTATGCGTACCTCTTCACCCGTGAGCAGGGAGAAGGCCGCCGCTGCTCTCAGAATCTGCCCTCCGCCCTCGCCGTGGGAGCCGTCCACGGTTATCATAGTGCCCGAAATCCACAATATCGCTTATTACCCTTGTCCTTTTATACCCGACTACGGACCTCGAGTATCTCGCCTGTGGCCTTTTCCACCCTGTACACCAGGTAGAGGTTTTTCACGCGCGTGGCGAGTATCACGGCGCGCGATGTGTCCGCGCATCTCCACTCTCTGCCCTTCGCCGCATAGGGGTATTTCCTCACTATCTCACGTATGAGAGGGTGCGCTCTCACTGGTCTCATACCCCTGCACACCACACATCCATCCGCGCCGTGGTCAGGGCAGAGCGTGGAACCGCACACAGGGCACACATGGCTGTGCTCCTCGCATGTATCTGCGGAGCACACCTCGCAGGTGTGCACGTGCTCATCGCAGAGAGGCACGCCGCAGACGATGCACTTCTCTGTATGATCCGGACACAGCACGGCACCGCAGGTATGGCACGCAACTCCGTGTTCGGGGCAGACGACACGACCGCACACAGAGCACACGGCCCTGTGTGTTTCGCAGATGGGGGCACCGCACACCGCGCACCTCTCAAGGTTCACTCCCCTCACCCCGCACACGCCGCATCTGGACACGTGCTCAGGGCAGGAGTGCTCGCCGTTAACCTCCACAGCACATTCGGTGCATAGAGTGCGGCCACACACCATGCACTTCACCGCATGTTCTTTACAGATGTTACTGCCACAGAGGGCGCATTCCTTCCAATGGGCAGGGCAGAGGGATGCGGAGCAAACTGCACACGATGCGAGATGGTCCGGACACAGCGTCGCGCCGCACACCGAGCACGCGGAGGCATGCTCAGTACACATTACGGAGGAGCAGAAATCGCATTTCACACTGTGGTCATCGCAGAAATGCTTTCCACACACACTACATCTTCTAGAGTGCTCCTGACACAGCGTCGCGCCGCACGCGGCGCATATATGGTGCACCTCGTAGATGCTCATCACCTTTCCGCAGACGGCGCATTCTCTCCGACATACGGGACAGACCAGAAGGCCGGACGATGTGAGATATACATCCCTCAGCTCCGCGCCACACTTGCACTTAAGGGAGAGCATGTCCCGGAGATGGTCGTACTCGTACACCTCCACCCTCTCAGCGTCGTCGCTGACGAATTTGACCACACGCCTTATCCGCGGGATTCTTATCAGAACCGCCCCCTCCAGATGCACATCCGCCCGCACCCTCGCCCGCTCCATCTCCCTCCTCTCGTACTCCTCGATCCTCCTCCTGTACGATTCCCTCTTGCTCTCCAGCGCGTTCATGAGTTCCGTGGCCTTTTCCAGCGCCTTCAGGCGGAGCCTGTTGTAGCGCTCCCTCAGCACGGCTTTCCTAGCGAGGAACATCTTCTTCTCGTACTCCTCCGCCTTTTGTATGAGACCGCGTATTTCCTCTTCTTCCTCCCGTATCATCCTCTCGTGGTACTCTCTGACTCTCTCCACATCTTTTCTGGCCTCATCCAGCGCCCTCCTCTCCACTTCGGATGCTCTCCTCTCAACCACACCTCTCAGGGCGTCCATCGCGTCTTTTATAAGCGACTCGTCAATCGTGCCCTCGCGGTCCACGAGGTTCAGGCCCTTCAGGGCGGAGAACTCCATCAGAGAGCGACTCTCCGGGTCGTAGAGGAATTCCAGAACCTCCTCTTCTAGCCGCACATGTCTGTACTCGACCCTGACCCCTATGGAAAGAAGATGACGATGCTCTACCGTCTCGCTCAACACCTCCTCGCGACAGTTCACGCATGTAATCACGAAATCCCTCTGCCCCTCCGCGACCCCGAAGGAGGGGAGGCGCAGCGCTATGAGCGTCGCCGCGTAATCGTCACCATCCTCCAGCGCCTCTCCGAACTCCTCCTGGTACTCCTCAGGGAGGCGCCATACCCTCCCATCTCTCACCGCCCCTATCCTCTCCATAACCCGCTCCACGAAGTTCACAGCCCCTCCACCCCCGCGAGGTCAAAGCGCTCAAACACCTTCTCGTTGAAGTCCTTTATGCGCTCATAGGCCTCCCGCACCCTCTCCAGTTTCACGCCTATGCGCCTGAAGCCCTCCCTCACCTCCTCCTCGGTGCGCGCACTCTCCAGCACCTCCAGTATCATCGCCTCCAGCGAGCGGCCCGGCCCGAGAAGCCCGAGTATCATATCCAGTTCGCCCACAACGTTTCTGAACAGGTTTATCTTCCTGTCAAGTATCTCCAGGATGTACTCCTCCACGGTATCCCTGTACGCCAGGTTGAATATGAACACGTCTTTCTCCTGTCCTATCCTGTGCACCCTCCCTATCCTCTGCTCCACCTTCATCGGATTCCACGGGAGGTCGTAGTTCACGAGAACGCGCGCGAACTGCACGTTGAGCCCCTCGGCGCCGGCATCGGTGGCCACCATAACCTGAGCCCTCTCCCTGAATTCCCTCATGGCATCGGCCTTCTCCCCTGCGGACATTCCACCGCGGAAGCCAACACCATATACGCCCTCATCTGCCAGTTTCGTGAGAAGATAATCCTGCGTGGCCACGAAGGATGTGAACACGAGCACCTTATCATCCGTTCCGTCCACTATCCGTCTGAGACCGTCCCACTTCCCAGCATCGCCCGTCCCCGCGGCAATTGCGTACAGTTCCAGCAGTTCGGGGCTCTTCTCACGGTCCAGGGCACGCCACAGCATCTTCCTGACGGCGTGGGGCGACGATGTCGCCGCCCGCTGGAAGGAGATTATCCTGAGCCGATCCTCAGGGCCCCATCCATGAATTATGGACCTCAGGGCATCGTAGACCTTTCTCTCCGCCCTCCCCATGGGGATGAGGTGCGTTCTGACGATCCTCTCGGAGAAACCCGTGAACACCTCGCGCCTCCTGTGCCTGACCATGACGCGGGATAGGAGGGAGCGCAGCTCCTCCGCGTTCACCACCTCCACACCCTTTCTGTCGCCGAAGTAACGCCTCTCGAATTCCCTGTAAGTCCCGAGGAGTCCGGGCTTCACGAGGTCTATGAGATTGTATATCTCGCGAAGTGAGTTCTGAACCGGCGTGGCTGTGAGGAGAAGCAGATACTTCTTCCGTATCTCCCTCACCAGGCGGTGGTTCTGCGTCGCCCTGTTCTTCAGCCGGTGCGCCTCGTCCACCACGACCATGTCCCATGCGCGGGAGGTGATGAGCGCCGCGTGCTCGGGCCTCTTCGCCAGGTCTATGGATGCGATGACACGATCCTCTCTCCATCCATATCTGTCCCTGCTGACGTGAAATTCCATGTCAAACTTCTCCCTCATCTCCGCGGCCCACTGAAGCGTGAGGCTGGCGGGCGTGAGTATTAGAACGCTCCTGACGAGACCTCTAAGAACCATCTCCTTGATGACTATGCCCGCCTCTATGGTCTTGCCCAGCCCCACTTCATCTGCGAGAATCGCACGGCAGCCCATCCTGTGTATGACGGCGTGAGCTGCCTCTATCTGGTGCGGAAGGAGGCAGACCCTGACCTGCTTGAGAGCCCTCAGTTCCTCGCGGTGTGCCCTCCTCCGCAGCGCTTCCATCCTGAGCGCGTAATCCACCCAGGTACCGTGCGTCCTCTCGGAGGGGATGTGCACCGCGACCTCTGCCATCTCACGCCCTCGCCACTATCTTGATCACATCCCCGTGCGAGAGGGGATGGTCCGCGCCCAGAACACGGTGCGTGCGCCCGTCTATTGCCCGTATGAAACCTCTGCCGAGGTCCGTGTGTACTTTATACGCAAGGTCCAGCGCCGTGCTACCCTCTTTCAGCAGAAAGGCGTCGGGAAGCACGTTGCCTTCTTTATCTGTCCATTTGTTCTCGTCCTCAACCGGGAAGACCACTATCCTGCGAGCGAGGCGGTAAACCGCGGTCTCCAGGGCCACCTGCACCCCCGTCCCGCCGTGTCTCTCCATGAACTCGCGTATCCTTTCCAGCGCGCGCCTCTGTGGGGATGTGAGCTTCACCTCATCCATAACCTCGAACATCGGGTCGCCCGGTCTGTATTTTATCAGGCCGGCCTTCGCTGCCCGTTTAAGCGCCAGTTCGTAATCGGCGGAGATAGGAATCACCGTGTATCCCTTCACGGACGTGAGGCGGCGTAACATGTCCTCAGGCGCTATGTCCGCCTTGTTGGCCGCGACCAGAATGGGCTTGGATACTTCCCTCACGGCCCTGGCGAGCGCGAGCAGGTCCTCATCGCTCCACCTCGTCGGGTGCTCATCCAGCCCTACATGCCTCATCGCCATGGCGCAGTCCCTCTCCGACACGCCCAGACCGCTCAGCCGCTCGGCCAGCGCCTCGCTCGGCCTGCGTCCCTCCGTCTCCACCTTCCTCGCCAGCCGCTTCCAGCCGTCCTCTATGATGCCCTTTATCCAGTAAGCGATCTCCTCCTCCAAAAAGCGCATATCCTCCAGCGGGTCGTGCTCCCCGATGTCTACCGGATTTCCCTCCGCATCGGTGCTGCCAGACGCATCTATGACGTGTATTAGCACCGTCGCCTGCCGCAGGTCATCCAGAAATCTGTTGCCAAGCCCCCGTCCCTCATGGGCGTTGGGTACCAGTCCCGCCACGTCTATGACCTCCACGGGTACATACCTCATTCCATCCATACAGGTTCCATGTTTGGGAGCACACGGAACGCCTTTCTCCACGTGGGGGCATTCAATCCTCACCGCACCCACACCGCGGTTCGCGCTTATGGTTGTGAATGGATACGGGCCTATGTCAACGGGGTGCATTGTTAGAGCCACGAATAGCGTGCTTTTGCCCACGTTGGGCTTGCCCACCAGGCCTACCTGCATGGCTACCACTTCACGTGGGCAATGACGTACTCCTCCCCGCCGACCTTCACCTCATCTCCGATGGACTCAATGGTTATCTTCGTGCCCTCCTTCAGACCGTAGGGACGGCATATCTCCTGCAACTCTGGGTCGTCGCACTCCACGGGGTGATACGTCACCGTCGCTCCCTCTATGGCGGTCTTCTTGGGAACCAGCACCGGCACGGGGACTGGCTCCACTTCAACTGCCACCACCTTTCCGGAGAGGTGGAGACCACATTCGTTCTCCTGCTCGCGCACCTTCGTGACCCTGTACCACCGGCCTTCCTCCAGGTTGAAGCAGACGTTCTTTATCTTGCAGTCCCTGCACTCCATCACCGGCCCTATGTACTGGAAGACCTCTCCCTCCCTGGCCATGTCCTTACCTATCAGCGTCACTATCACGGGCATCACCTCCTTATATTATTCCGGTTCTCTCCGCTGCCTTCCTCGCCGCCTCCTCCGTCAGTCCCTCTCTCCCGAGTATCGTGTACCTCTCCCTGACCCTATGGGCGATGGTGAGCGCGCTCACGATTTCCTCCTCGCCTATGCCGAGGTCGGCTGCCCTCACAGGCGCACCTATTCTTTTCAGCGTGTCCCTCACCATCTCCCAGTCACCGCCGTGGAGGTACATCATCATTATCGTACCCAGCCCGACGGCCTCACCGTGGAGCGCCTTCCCCGGCGCCACCTTCTCCAGCGCGTGGGCGAACAGATGCTCGCTCCCGCTGGCGGGGCGGGATGAGCCGGCTATGCACATGGCCATGCCCGAACTTATAAGGGCCTTGAGCACTATCCACACGCTCTCCTCCAGATTCGGCTTTATGGAATCGGCGGTGGCGATGAAGTCCTCCACCGTCTGCCTGGATATGGAATAGGCGGTGGAGGAAATATGCTCTCCCCTCAGTTTATGGGCCAGCATCCAGTCCTTCAGCGCGGTGAGGTTTCCCACGACGTCCCCGGCGCCTGCAGCCAGGTACCTGTACGGTGCCCTTATGATTATGGATGAGTCCGCAACGATGGCCAGCGGCACCTGGGCCTCCTCGGAGACGCTCACACCGTTCTTCCGTATCGTGGCCCTCGGACTGCCTATACCGTCGTGGCTCGCG
>MTNG01000035.1 GCA_002011395.1 Candidatus Aciduliprofundum sp. JdFR-45 | reverse complement strand
AGGGACAGGGAGAGACTGGCTGGGGCCATGGAGGAGAGGGAGGTCCTGGAGCCGCTTCTCCTGGTCATTGAGAGCCCGAACAAGGCGCGGCAGATCGCGAGGTTCTTCGGACGGCCGAGCGTGAGGAGATTCGGAGATGCGCTCGTATACGAGATATCCATAGGTGGGAAGGTTGTCATAATCGTGCCGACGCTCGGACACCTGGTGGACCTCGTGACCGACCGGGGCTTCCACGGGGTTGAGGTCGGAAGGGGTTTTCACCCGGTGTACTCCTACATCAGGCGATGCCGGGCGTGTGGACACCAGTTCACTGAAGGCACTGTGTGCCCGCGATGCTCATCCGCAGACGTCTACAGGGCCAGCGGGCAGATAGACGTTCTGCGCCGCATCGCCTACGAGACGGAAACGGTCCTCATAGGCACGGACCCGGACTCCGAGGGGGAGAAGATCGCGTGGGACGTGGGGAACCTCCTCCGCGGCTACGGGGTGCGCATACACAGGGTGGAGTTCCACGAGGTCACGCCCCGGGCGATCCTTGACGCCATAAACTCGCCGAGGGGTATTGAGGAGAAACTCGTGGAGGCGCAGATGGTCAGGAGGATAGAGGACAGGTGGCTCGGGTTTGAACTCTCCAGACGGCTCTGGGAGAGGTTCGGCAACAGGAATCTCTCCGCCGGACGCGCGCAGACGCCCGTGCTCGGATGGGTGATAGAGAGAGATAGGGAAAGCAGGGAGACCGTTGAGGTCTCCGTTGTGAGGGAATGGGACCTCACGCTGAACGAGGCGGTGGATGAGGTGGTTGTGGAGGAGGTGAAGGAGGAGAGTGTGCAGATAAACCCGCCACCGCCCCACACGACGGACACCATGCTTCAGGAGGCGTTCAGACGCCTGGGGCTGGGCGTCACGGAGACCATGAAACTCGCCCAGGAGCTGTTTGAGGCCGGCCTCATAACGTATCACAGGACGGACAGCACGAGGGTGAGCGATGCCGGTTTCAACGTGGCCCGCGCGTATCTCGGCGAGAGGTTCATGCCTCGCAGATGGGGCACGGGCGGCGCCCACGAGTGCATCCGTCCAACGAGACCTGTGGACGCGGGAGAGCTGTACGGCTACATGAAGGAGGGCATCGTCTCGGGGATGGATGAGTCGCACATAAATCTATACGACTTCATATTCAGACGCTTCATGGCATCCCAGTACATCCCTGCGGAAGGTGTTAAACAGTTTGTCCGTCTGAACGCAGGGACCGAGGAGAGAATCGTGGAGGCGCACGGTGGTTTCTTGGATATATACCCCGAGTGGGTCGCCATCAAACCCCCTCTCCGTCCGGGGATGAGGGCACGGGCGGAGAAGGTCAGGCGGAGAAAGGCAGCGCCGCACACGCAGGCAACGCTCATCTCCACGATGAAGGAGAGGGGAATAGGCAGGCCGAGCACCTACGCGGTTATAGTGGGTAAACTCTTCCAGAGGAAGTACGTGTACACCCGAAAGGGATATGTCCTTCCCACGCCCCTCGGCGTGAAGGTGCACAGGTATCTGGTGAGGAACTACGGGAAGTTCGTGTCGGAGGAGACGACAAGAGCGCTGGAGGAGAGGATGGCTATGGTGGAAAGGGGTGAGGTGTCCATGAACGACGTTCTGGGTGAGATTTACGCGGAGGTCATGGAGATAAAGGGGGGTGAACCGTGACGCTCATCATACCCGTTGACCCTGACAGGCCAAGGCCTGAGGAGACGCTGCGCGCGAAAGTTATGCTGGATAAATGCTTGCTGGCCATACTCCCCACGGACACCGTTTATGGGATAGTGACCCCCATGGACTGCGAGGGAGGCGTCCGCAGAATCTATGAAGTCAAAGGGAGAAGTCCTGACAAGCCCCTGCCGGTCCTCGCGAGCATTTCCCAGGCCATGACGCTGTTCAGCGATGTCCCGCCGGCGGCAGAAGCGCTTATAAGGGCCTTCTGGCCTGGACCTCTCACAATAGTGCTTCCCGCCTCGCCGTCCGTTCCCGAATACCTAACCCGCGACGGAAAGGTGGGCGTGAGGGTCCCCGGATGCAAACTGGTTCTGGACATCTGCATGGCGCTGGGTCGCCCCCTTGCGTCCACCAGCGCCAACCCCTCTGGCGAGGAGCCGACCACGCTGGGATACAGGGTGATAAAGCAGTTCTACGGCACTGTGGACCTGATAATGGATGGAGGGGTGTACGGAACAGGGAAAGCGTCCACCGTCGTGGACCTGACGGACGGGGTGAAAATGATAAGGGAGGGAGCGGTCAGCCAGAAGGACATCGCGAGGGTCACGGGCGAGAAGCCGTTGCCGCCTTGAGAACCTCTTTCAGGTACTCCTCCTCGGGGAGTGCCCCCACGAACTGCACGTCCTCGTTTATCACCACGTGGGGAACGCTCATGACGTTCCACCTATTGGCCATCTCGGGGAACTCTATGGCCTCCACCATCTCGCCCGTTATCCTCTCGCTGGCCATGGCGAATTTGTGAGCCATGGTAACGGCGCGGGGGCAGTAGGGGCATGTGGGGGTCACGAAGACGCGGATGTGTATCGGGACCTCTATTTCCTTGAGCGCCTCCACGGTGGACGGTTTGAGACCGGGATCCCGCGAGGAGACCATCTTTATGTCCTCCACGAGGCTTATGAACTCGTAGCCCGATGGGATGCCGGTGAACCTTATCCTCCCTCTGTAGGTGCCGTCCCCCGCCATCACGAGTATAGTGGGAGCGTTTTCCACACCCCACTCTCTGGCGGCCTCCGCGTCGGTGGAGATATCGTACTTCTCCACCGTTATCTTATCGCTCAACTCCGCGATCTCCTCGCATATCATGACCGTCTCCCTGCAGTACCTGCAGGCGGATGCGCCGGACGTGAATACGACGAGTTTCACATCGCCCTTAAGCGTCTTCTCAAATTCCTCTTTCAGCGTTTTCCGATCCGACTCCTTGAGCAGCGGCATTCAGCACACCTCTGTGCATTCATCCGCACACCGTATAAAAAGATTGCTGGCCGGAGTTGTCCCATGGGGCGGTGAAAACGGTGTGCATTGCGCGTAGACGGTGTCAATCCTTTGTCAGCATGGTGGCCATCTTTCCAAAGGCCGCCTCAACGCTCTCCCCTGTTTTTGCGCTCGTGAAGTAGTAATATCGTGCACCTATCTCCTTCGCCACCTCTGCGACCTCACGGGCGGTGTAAGCCCGCTCGTCCCTCAGGTCGGCCTTGTTGACGAGGAGAACCTTGGGGAGGCGAACTTTCACGACCTCCTCCGCGACGCGAACCCATTCGGGCACGCTCTCAAGCGTCTGTTGTCGCGTCCAGTCCGCAACGCATATCAGAGCCGACGCCCCGTAAAAGTACGACTGGCTCAGAACCTCGCGGAACTCGTGGCTCCCCATGATGTCCCACAGCATGAGGGTCACCCGTCTGGCGCCCACCCGAACCTCCTTTTTGTGCACGTTGGTGCCTATCGTCTGGATGTACTTATCGCTGAAAACATCGTAAACGAACCGTGATATGAGGGATGTCTTCCCCACCCCCTCATCGCCGACGATGTTCACCTTGAACTTGTACTCCATACAGAAACAGATGGGCGAGTACGTTAATAAAGTTTGTGAGGGTCACAGGGGACGAACCCACACCCTGAGGCGCATCCCCTCCACGGTCCATTCCCTCTCCTCGCCGTTCACCGGACCCTCCGCCATGCTCCTCGCCTGCACCTCTCCCGCGATGTAGTCCCTGTATTCCTCTATGGCCCTCTTCAGATCCCCATCCGCCTCGTAGCCCACCTCTATGGGCTGGTCGAATTTGAGGTCCATTTCCTTGCGCATTGTCTGGATTCTCCGCACCACGTCGCGCATGAGACCTTCCAGCCGCAGGTCGTCCGTTATCTCCGTGTCCAGGTACACCGAGATGCCCATGTCCTCTATCACCGCAGCGGTAACGTGCTCCGGTGGAACCTGTACTATGGATACGTCTTCCTCGCGTATCTCATATCCCTCCACGTTTGCGACGCTCTTCTCCCTCAGCTCCTCGGCGAGGCGACGTGGGTCCGCGCGCGCGATGGCCTCCGCCACGGCCCTCGCCTCCTTCCTGTAGCGCGGCCCGAGGGACTTGAAGTTGGGGGTGACTCTCACCTCCATTATCTCCTCCGCGGAATCCAGGAACTCTATCGCCTTCACGTTCAGTTCATCTTTTATTATCTCCTCGAACTCCTCCACCGCGGCCCTCTGCGCGGGGGAGCACACGACAGTGACCTTTCTCAGCGGCTGTCTGAGTTTGACGTTCGCCTCCTGCCTGGCCCTCCTGCCCGCCTCGGCTATGCGGATGGCGATGTTCATCCTCTCCTCCAGAGTCCGGTCTATGGCTTCCACATCCGGCTCGGGGTAGAAGTCCAGGTGCACGCTGTCCCGGCCACCCATGCGCCTTACCAGGTTCTGGTACATCTTCTCCGCGAAGAAGGGCGCGAAGGGTGCGAGTATCTTGCACATCTCCGAGAGGGCGGTATACAGGGCGCTGTAGGCGCTCCTCTTGTCCTCATCCATTCCCTCGCGCCAGAAGCGACGGCGGGAGCGGCGGAGGTACCAGTTGCTGAGGTCCTCTATGAAGGCCTCTATGGCCCTCATGGAGAGATGCGGCTCGAAGGAATCCAGGCCCCGCCTCACCTCCACTATGGTGGAGTTGAGCCGGGATATGAGCCACCTGTCCAGCACGCTCTTGGGGGTCGTCAAATGCTCCACGTTGAAGCCGTCCAGATTTGCATTGTTCACGAAGAAGTAGTAGACGTTCCAGAGCGTGCCCAGCGTGCGCCGCGCGTAATCCTCCACGAGATGCGCGGATACTCTTCTATCCTTCCAGGGGGGCGTGGAGTAGAAGTACACGCGGAGCGCGTCCGCGCCCACGGATTCCATGATCTCCATGGGGTCAACCACATTGCCCCTGCTCTTGCTCATCTTCTCTCCCTTCTCGTCCAGCACGAGGCCCAGAGTCAGGACGTTGAGATACGCGGGCTGGTCGAAGAGCAGCGTGGATATGGCCAGGAGGGTGTAAAACCAGCCCCTCGTCTGGTCTATGGCCTCGCAGATGAAGTCCACGGGGAAGTGCTTCCTGAACTCCTCCTCGTTCTCGTAGGGGTAGTGCCACTGCGCGAAGGGCGCGCTGCCCGAGTCAAACCACACGTCTATCAGGTACGGCTCCCTTTTCATGGGTTCACCGCACTCCGGACAGGGTATGCTGAGTTCGTCCACCCACGGACGGTGAAGTTCGAAGTCCTCTACCTCTCCCTCAAACCCGGCCCGCCTCAGGAGGTCATCCTTCCCGTCGGGGATGTAAACGTGGCCCTTCGGGCATGTCCAGAGAGGGAGGGGGGTGCCCCAGTACCTGTTCCGGGACAGGGCCCAGTCCTTAACATCCTCCAGGAAGTTCCCGAACCTCCCGTGCTTCAGGTGCGCGGGCTTCCAGTTTATGCCCTCGTTGTTCTTCAGGAGCGAGTCGCGGACCTCGGTCATCTTTATGAACCAGGTGTCCAGCGCGTAGTACAGCAGGGGCGTGTCGCACCTCCAGCAGAAGGGGTACGTGTGGGTGACCGTGCCGGCGCGCACGAGTTTCCCGTTCTCCCTCAGCCATGTGATTATGTGGGGGTCTGCGTCCTTCACGAACATGCCCTTCCAGGGCGTCTCCGTGAACTTGCCCTCCTCGTCCACCGGCTTGACGACTGCGACCCCCTCCGCCCTGCAGAGGTCGTGATCCTCCGCGCCGAAGGCGGGGGCTATGTGCACTATGCCCGTGCCCTCCTCCGTGCTGACGAAATCACCGTGGACAACGCGGAGCGCGTTCTCCGGCACCTCCACGAATGGGATGAGCTGCTCGTATCGCTTCCCTATGAGCTCCTCGCCCTTCATCTCCCTCAGCACCTTGGCGCCGGGGAGTGCCTCGCTCAGCCTTGCCTTCGCAAGGTAGTACCTCTCCCCGTCCTTCTCCGCCAAGACGTAATCTATGTCCCGCCCCACCGCGAGCAGCACGTTGGAGGGGAGCGTCCAGGGTGTGGTTGTCCACACCAGGAAGTAGGCATCCTCATCCCGGATTTTGAAGCGGACGTATATGGAGGGGTCCTCTGCCTCCCTGTATCCCAGCGCGACCTCGTGGCTGGAGAGGGGCGTGCCGCAGCGGGGGCAGTAGGGAACGACCTTGTAATCCTTCACCAGCAAACCCCTCTCGTATATTCTCTTCAGGGCCCACCAGACGCTCTCTATGTACCTGTCCTCCATGGTGATGTAGGAGTTATCGTAATCCAGCCAGAAGCCGATGCGGGTGGACATCTTTATCCACTCATCCTTGTAGCGGAACACGCTCTCCCTGCACATCCTGTTGAACTTTTTGACCCCAAACCTCTCTATGTCCTTTTTGGTCTTGAGGCCGAGGGCCTTCTCCACCTCTATCTCCACGGGGAGGCCGTGGCAATCCCACCCGCCTATCCACGGGCTGACACGGTAGCCCTGAAGGGACATGTAGCGGAGGAAGAGGTCCTTCATGGCGCGGGTGAGCGCGTGACCTATGTGAGGCATCCCGTTGGCCGTGGGCGGCCCCTCCACGAAGCGGAAGATCTTCCCACCGCGCCTGTCCTCCCGCACCCTTTCGAAAATCCTCTCCCTCTCCCAGAATTGGAGTATCTCCTTCTCAAGTTCGGGGAGACGAAGCGTACCCGGGACATCCTCGAAGGGCTTGCTGGCCATCTCCTTACCTCCGACGGTGGCAACAGGCAGGGGTTATATAAACGTTTTCGGTGTCTATCCGGCTCCCCGAGGGAAGATTTTTAATTCTGACAGCCCACAGATCCCCTGAGCGGGGGGCGAAACCTGTGGAGGCAATACCTGAGGCAAACCGCTTCGTTTATTTACACCCCAGGATATACACAGATATGTTCAGGGTGAAACTTCACCATTCGGTGCCATCGTACATAGCCGGGCAGGAGGAAATATGCGTCTCCGCGAGGAGCAGGAGCGAGGCACGGCTCATAGGGGACATCGTGGCCCACGCCAGGTCGCTCCTCGGCGGGGACTATACCGTCATGGAAGTGGTGGAGGGGGAATGTGAAGGGGCTTGGACGCTTACCTCCGCCCTCAGGTACGCGGGCTCGTCACTCCTCAGCTTCATCCCGCGCGGTCTGAGGGAGCCGCTCAACTGGGAGAGGATAGAGAGATATGCGGATCCCTTTGCCCGGCTCGAGCGGATACGGGCGCTGAAAGAGGACGTTGAGCGGGTAGGCGGCCCTGCGGTGTTCTTCGACCTCACGGGGACGCTCACGCTTCCTGAGAGCGAGAGGGAATCGCTGAACGCCATGTACCGCGCTCTCGGGCGCGCCTTCTCCTGCGACCCGGAGACGCTGCAGCACGCCGTTGAATCGTACAGGCAGCCCATCGTGGAGAGGAGACACATAGAGTACAGGCCCATGCGTGACCTCATAGCGGAGGGCGTGGAGAGGTTCCTCGGAAGACCTCTGGGCGATGAGGAGAGGGAACTCATCAGGAGGGAATACATAAAGGCCCACGTGGAGAACCTGCGCCTGAGGGAAAGGGCGCGCGAGGCGCTGGAGGAGGCACGGGAGTTCGCGGTCCACGTGGGCGTGATCTCCGACGCGGACAGGGATTACCTGAAGGAGGTTCTCAGAGCGCTGGAGATTGCGGACCTCCTTGATTCATGGACCTCGGCGGAGGAGGCGGGTGTGGGGAAGCCCACTCCGTGGATATTCTCCGTGGCGTGGTCAAAGGCGTGCTTCATAAGCCCCGTCGGCTACATCGGCGATTCGGAGATGCGGGATTACAGAGGCGCCAAAAAGTATGGATGGAACGCCTATCTGGTTAGAAGCGATATGGACCTCCTCAGGGCCGTGGAGATTATAAGGGCTGGTGGGGCCGACCGGATTTGAACCGGCGACCACCTGGTTATGAGCCAGGCGCTCTGCCAGGCTAAGCTACGGCCCCCCGTGGGGGAGATATGCGGAAGGGTTATTTAACCGTTTTCGTGGGACACGCGCGATTCCGCACCTTTCACGACAATGAAACGAGTATTACAGGTCCGCGATCAAAATCCCCTCCTTCCCCGGCGGCAACTCGGCGAGAATCTCGCCCGTTCGCGACACAGCGAGTGCGCCTCCGAACGTCCCCCCATCCAGTTCCCTGCATCCCAGCGTGTTCACCATGAGGACCGTGGCCCCCGTTCTGACCGCGCGCCTCACGTAGTGTGCCCTCTCCGCCCTCCACGCCTCCTCATCCCACAGCCCGGAGGCAAAGCACCTGGAGAAGGGATACAGGAGGAGGTCCACACCCCTATCCCTCACACGATGAACGAGGGCGTCTTCAAACAGGTCCCCGCATATGAGAAAGGCGACCCTTCCCAGATCAGTGTCTGCCACGGGCAGAGTTTCACCCTCACGGTACACTTCCGGATCCGCGTCAGGCCCATGCCAGCCCGGGGTTATGCGCCGGTAATGGAGTGCAATTTTGCCGCACCTGTCAATAAGAACGGCAGCGTCGTAGAGAGTGTTCCCATCCCTTTCCAGAAAGCCGAGGGCGATGTTAGTCCGTTTTTCACTCGCGGCATGTCTTAATTCGCAAATTTCCGGCGAGGTGATTTCCACCCCCAGCCGAAGGTCTTCCTCCGGGACATCCCTGTTCACAAGCCCCGTGAGGGCGGCCTCGGGGAACACTATGAGGTCCACCCGTCCGCACTCCTCAACCGCGTGAAGAATTTTCGCCACGTTTTCCCCGCGGTTAGGGGACAGTTTGAACACGACAAGCGCCGCTCTCATTTCACCGGCGCAAGAGGGCGAAAACACAAAAAGTTTTTCTCCGTGCGCGAGATGTCTTACCATGGTGAGGGGAAAAGCTGGATTGGCGGTGGGAGCCGCTCTCTTGGCGCTGTCGTGCTTCGTTCTTTTCATGGATATGCTCTCCACGGGAGTTTTTCTCGCCTCTATGGCTCTTGTGACCTTCGCCATGTCGGTGATGACGGGGAGAAACATTGCCTTCCTGATGCACGACTCCGCCGTTCTTAAGAGGAGAAGCGGGAGGGAATTCTCCCCAAAGGGTCTAATATCCATCTGGATGCTCCTGTTCATAACGGCGGTCCTGATATACACCGTGACGAGCACGGTATTCTTCAAATCCATCGCCCTCGCGATCGCCGGGCTTACATTCTCGTTTCTCGGGCTGATTCACTCCACCTCCGCCCTCGTTGGCTCGTACCTGATATTCAGATATCACTCAGACAGACACCCTGACAGATTCTATTCATCGTGGGGGCGGAGGATGGAGAAGATGGCAGGGATGCGAAAGGCCTTGATGGACAGGGGTATGGAGATGTTCACGCGACCTTTCCAGTGACTTTCACGGGGTCGGACTAGACCCGGCCCCTAGTTGGTATTCATTACACGCTATGGTAGAGTATTCATAAAGGGCCATCCGAATTTCCCTCGTGCCTACATGACAGTTTCATTCCCCTCCCCCAGAGCATACGTTGGGAATTTCAATCCCACCATGGTCTGATTCTAACTTGAAGCGTGAGGAGTTAGCCCAGGTGAAGTATAGCGAATTTCAATCCCACCATGGTCTGATTCTAACTGGGCGAGCAAGGATGGATACTCAGAAATATAATTATAATTTCAATCCCACCATGGTCTGATTCTAACCTTAGAGCACGAGAATTACTATCCTTCAACCCTCCTCCCTCATTTCAATCCCACCATGGTCTGATTCTAACACTTTTCAGGTGGCCCGCCAAACTCATGTACAACGAGAATTTCAATCCCACCATGGTCTGATTCTAACCGCTCGCCTATGAGACGGTACTCCACCCTGAAGAGCGCAATTTCAATCCCACCATGGTCTGATTCTAACCAGATTTCGCCTTAACCTTAGTACTTCTTATTATGCTCAATTTCAATCCCACCATGGTCTGATTCTAACATTGATTTTGATTTGAACATTGCATCGGCGTTTGAGAGAATTTCAATCCCACCATGGTCTGATTCTAACTACTTTATCTGAAAATCACCCATGCTCACCGCCCACATTTCAATCCCACCATGGTCTGATTCTAACCAACGGGAATAAGAGGAAGATAGTTGATAAAACTTTCGTCAAATACTTATTCTGATAAAACCCNTTTTTATCACCCNTNAACCTATTTTGTGACGNATCGCCGGTAAGCCCCTCCATTTATAAAGATCCGTCACAGAATTTCAGACAAACGTCAGATAAAATGTAAAGAGATGGTGCTCCGGCCGGGATTTGAACCCGGGTCGTCGGCTCGAAAGGCCGAAATGCTTGGCCGGGCTACACCACCGGAGCACGCATGTGCGAAGGTGTGCCTGCCCGCGAAGCGGGGCTTGGCCACCGGAGCGTAGCGAACGGTGGTAAACCCCGGATGGGTGAAACCACCGGAGCACGTATGTGCGAAGGTGGTCCGCACCCGCAGGGAACGTAGACCACCAAGTGGCCCGCATGGGGCTAAGAGCTTTTGGTATATTAGGATTGTGGATGGGGGAAGGCACGCACGCTGGAGGAACGCACTCCGCTCTGGGTCTGAACTCTCAGGTAAAACATCAACCACCGCCCCATTCGTGGGCCGCACCGACCCCACATTCACGTTCCCGTGCATGTGCATCCAGGAATTCCTGGATTGATGACCTGCATCTGGGCGTCAGCGCGTCTCCGTAGTGTTCTGTGAACCTACGCAGAAATCCGAGCAGAGTGTCTATGTGGACAAAACACGAAATGTTTCTCCACTCCCCATCCCTCAAAATTATTGAGATGCGATAAACGTCCCAATTTTTCTCAAATATATCATCGCTTCTCTCTATGCGCACATCGCCCACGTCATCCACGCGAATCACTCTTTTGAAATTCAGTCCATTTATTATTTCAATCTCCATGGGGCGCATTTCCACCTTTTTGCAGTTGAAATGGGACCTGATGAGGTATCCGCAAAGCAATCCGATGAACATAGAAACGGTGAAGAGCATGAATGCGTGTATGAGCGCATGGAGTTTGCTGTGAATGGCGGCGTATATCAATATAAATACGGACGATACCGCAGATAGTAAAATAAAACATGGGACAATCAATCTCCTGAATAACAGAATCCTTTCCTTATCTGTAAACATTTCCACAGTGACCGTCCCTCCTTCCAGGTGCTCATCCATCTCAACATCCCCCCGGGACGTCAGCAAAACGCCGGCGAAAGGCACGCATTGACCACGCGCATTTCAGCCATGGTCTCCCACGGTATTTTTACTTTTCCCATGACCACGGGGGCGAACCGTTATATACGGGCGGGCATTTTCATAGAAAGCAATGATAGACATCCGGCTGCTCCGCGAGAACATAGACGTTGTGAGGGAGTCCATCAGGAAACGGGGCGGGGACCCTTCCCTGGCGGACGAGACCCTCTCGCTGGACATACGTTGGAGGGAACTCCAGAGGGAACTGGATTCCCTGCGGCACAGGAGAAACGTGCTGAGCGTTGAGATCGGGAAGATGCTCCGGGAGGGGCGCAGGGAGGAGGCGGAGCGCCTGAAGGAGGAGGTCCGGGCGCTGAACGCGAGGATTGAGGAGGTTGAGAGGGAGACGGAGCGAGTCAAGCAAAAAAGGGACCTGATGCTCCGGCGAATACCCAACATAATACATCCGGATGTGCCTGTGGGCGAGAGCGAGGAGGACAACGTGCCGGTTCGCTTCTGGGGAAAGGCGCGGGTTCAGGAAATCCACGTGGGGGACTTCCTCGCGGCCACGGGGGGGAAGATGGATTACGAGGTCATCCCGCACGCGCTGAAAAGCCACGTGGATCTGCTCCCGGCCATGGACCTGGCGGACTTTGAGCGGGCCGCGAAGGTTGCGGGAGCGCGGTTCTACTACCTGAAGCGGGACCTGGTGATTCTGGAGATGGCCCTGGAGAGGTTCGCGCTGGATTTCCTCGTTGAAAAGGGTTACATTCCCGTCAAACCGCCCCTTATGATCAGGAGGGGGGCCATGGAGGGTGTCACCGACTTCGCCACCTTTGAAGAGATGATTTACGGGGTGGAGGGGGAGGACCTCTACCTCATAGCCACGGCGGAGCACCCCCTCGCCGCCATGCACATGGGCGAGATACTTGAGGAGAAAGCCCTCCCGATGAAATTCGCCGGCATAAGCCCCTGCTTCAGGAAGGAGGCGGGGGCACACGGGCGCGACACCAAGGGCATATTCAGGGTTCACAACTTTGACAAGGTGGAGCAGTTCGCCATAGCCAGACCGGAGGAATCGTGGTCCATACTTGACGAGTTCGTGGAGAACGCGGAGGAGATTTACAGGCGGCTCGGCCTGCCCTACAGGGTCGTGGAGATATGCTCGGGCGAACTCGGAGCGGTCGCGGCGCGGAAGTACGACATAGAGGTGTGGATGCCCGTTCAGGGGAAGTTCAGGGAGGTCGTGAGCGCGACTAATGCCACCGACTACCAGGCACGCCGGCTGATGATAAGATACCGCACTCCTGATGGATTCGTTCCCGTCCACACGGTCAACGCGACGGCCGTGGCCACGACGCGCACCATGGTGGCCATAGTGGAGAACTTCCAGGACGAGGAGGGCGTCATCCACATCCCGCGTGTGCTGAGGGAGTACACAGGGTTTGACGCGATACGCCCGGGGGGTGATTGACGTGGTGCTGGGCGAGGCAATGGCAGAGGTTGCCTATCAGGCCTACGAGAGGTTGCTCCTGGAGGAGGTCAAGAAGGGACCCATTCCGCGCCACGTGGCCATCATCATGGACGGCAACAGGCGCTTCGCCCGTCTGTTCGGTATGGACTCCATAGAGGGTCACAGAAAGGGCCGGGAGAAGCTGGAGGAGGTGCTGGAATGGTGCCGTGACCTCGGAATAAGGATACTCACCGTCTACGCCTTCTCCACCGAGAACTTCAAAAGGAGGGAAGAGGAGGTCCGGTACATAATGGACATGCTGAGAGATGGTCTCTACCGCGTCGCGGACGACGAGAGGACGCACAGATACCGCATAAGGGTCAGGGTGATAGGAAGGAAGCACCTGCTCCCGGAGGACGTCAGAAAGGCGGCCGAGTACGCGGAGGAGCGGACGAAGGACTACAGCGATTTCCACCTCAACCTCGCTGTGGCCTACGGGGGCAGGCAGGAGATCGTGGACGCCATAAAGAAGATCGCGGAGAAGGTGAAGAGCGGCGAACTGGACGTGGAAGACATAGACGAGGACGTTGTGAGACAGCATCTCTACACGGAGGACCTCCCCGACCCGGACCTCATCCTCAGGACATCGGGGGAGGAGAGGATATCCAACTTCCTGCTGTGGCAGTCCGCGTACTCCGAACTATACTTCTCCGACATTTACTGGCCCAACTTCAGGAAACTGGACTTCCTGAGGGCCATAAGGGACTATCAGCGGAGGGAGAGGAGGTATGGGCGTTAGGGTCCTTTTCATAGCATTGCTACTTATTGTTCCCACCATCGCCTCGGCACGGACGTGTTATGTTCAGGATATGAATTCGTACGAAGCGGGCTATGCGGAATTCCAGGAGAGCGTGATATCCTCACTGCCATCAAATGTGAGTGTTGTTGGGAATCCGCTCGGGGGTGCGGTGATAGCGTGGAACAGTAACTCCGCCACGCTATACACGGAGAGGGGAACGGTGAATGTGGAGGGGCCTGTGAGGTCAGCCGGCTTCGTTTACAACACGACGCAGTACTGGTACGTGGAGAGGGAGTCGGGCCTCTGCGAGGTGTACGACATCTCCGGCGAACTCGCTGGAGAATACCATGGACCCACCGTGCTTCACCGCGGCGAGATACTCGTCGTCTCCCTGAACACATCCATGGATCGCACGGAAATCTGGTATGGGGTTAACGGGACTGCGAGGGTTCGCTATGAGATGCCGTGGGACCCCGAGTGGTTCATGCCTGTGTATGGTGGCCTTGTGGCGGTCTCGGGAGGGAGAGCGATTTACCACAACGGCACGGTCCATGAACTTCCCGTGGATGACGTGGAGAAGGTCATACCCACGCCCTTTCGTCCCGGCGGAGAACCGATGTTCATAGCACTCACGACGCTTTATGAAGAGGGCGTGAAGGAGTACATATTCAGGTTCGTCACCCCGCGGGAGGTGCTCGGCTCACTTAAAACGTTCACCCCTCCCATCGGGTACGCCTTTGGGGCGAACGGCACGGTTGTCATAGCCGACCGGACGCACATGTACATTTTCAGAAACATATGTGAGCCCTTCATAAAGGTGAAGCACAGCTTCTCCTTCATAACAACATGGAACTTCACAGAGGGTGTTCTCGCAGCCGTGGAGGGCGAAACGCTGATCTCCATGCGTATCTGGCCGGGTAAGGTCCTCGCGTGGGGCACCGACGTGGACGGGGACGGTGTTCTGAGAGACGAGGATGCTGACGACGACGGCGACGGGATGCCGGATGCGTGGGAGGAGAGGCACGGGCTGGACCCCTGGACGAACGACTCCGTCATGGACGGCGACGGTGATAAACTCACGAACTACGCAGAATATCTGTTCGGCACAGATCCCTCGTCCCCCGACACCGACGGCGATGAACTGGACGATTACCTGGAGTTTGTCCTGGGCACAAACGGGACCAATCCCGACACGGACGGCGATGGGCTGACGGACGGATATGAGGTGCGCGCGGGGACCGACCCGCTGGAGCCGTTGGATGCAGGCCCGGCGAGCGCCGGAGTGTCCATGACAGTCCCCGCGCTCGTCCTGGGGCTGGCTATGGCGTTGCTCTCACTTGCATTTGCGACGTGGAAAAAGTATAAATAACTGCCACGTGTATTATTCAGCAGAGTGAAGGTGGCCGTCGAGATAACAGATTTCCGGAAAGGATACCTGCTGATGAAGGAACTCAGGGAGCGTGAAATACCCTTTTCCATGTACGCCCCAGGTGGCAGTTATGAATACATCCTGACCACATCGCATCCCCGCGGTGAGAACTGGATATATGTGGACGACCCCGTGAGGGCGGTCAGGCACCTTCTCCTGAAGATGTGCGGGAAGGAGCGACTGCGCGAGCTGTGGATAGGAATAGACCCCGGTCTTACACCCGCGGTGGCCGTCGTGGGCGACAGAGTTCTTCTGGAGAGGACCATAGCGAGGGATGTCAGAAATGTGGTCCCCCTCGTGGACGAGATGGTTGATTCATACCCCGCCGAGAGGGTTGTGGTCAAGGTGGGTGCCGGCGACCGGCTGAGGAGAAATGCCCTCGTTAATATGCTGATCAAGAGGTACGAGGTTATGCTGGTGAGCGAGCGCAACACCTCGGAGGGCGCCAAAAAGTCCGTGAGGGACCTAAACGCTGCGGAGAACATAGCCTTTGCCGAGGGCCGCATTTTGCATGCCCCTCTGTCTACTGAAGTCAGCGACGGCGACCTGAAAGAGATCCAGCGCATGAGCAGGGTGGCGAGCGGCGGACGCATCACGATACCCAGGGCCCTTGCCAGGCGCGTTGCTCTGGGGGAGATAACCCTGGAGGATGCCCTTCTGATGTCCGGGGGTGGTGACCCTGTGCGATGACCCTGCCATAACGGGCAAACTGAGGAATCTGGCGCTGGTCATGAGCGCGAGCATACCCACGGAGGTGGTATGGAGGGGCAGGAAGTACCGCGTGAGGGAGATGCTTCTGGAAGCGCTGGAGGACCCCCACGCCCGGTACAGGGTTAAGGAGGAACTGGAGGCCGTTGAAAGGGAAATGGAACTCGCCGTTCTGGAGGTTGAGTGCGATGAGGCCGAGAGGCTCATCCCGCTGGCCCTCGGAATAAAGCGCGCCGTGGTCATACTCAAGGAACCCCCTTCCGAGACGTCCGAAATAGAGGACATAAAGAGGTGGCTAAAATTCGGAGGGGGGTTGATAAGGTGAAGCGCCCCGTCTCCCTTACGTACTCGCCTAAGCACATATACCACCATTTCCAGGGGATACCCGAAAACCCTGAGCGCATAGAGTCAATAATAAAATATATCCGAAAACAGGGCTACTTCTCCAGATATCCCCTTAAATACGTGGAAATAACAGAGCCCGCGTCCTACGAGGATGTCGTGAAGGTGCACGACGAGGGATATCTCTCCTTCATAGAGGAACTGTGCTCCCGGGGTGGAGGTTTCATCGGCGACAGCACGTATTTGAACAGGTTTTCCTTCATGGCGGCGCTGATAGCGGCCAACGCGTGCATCGCGGCGGTGGACGAGGTTCTGGACACACCCTCCGTCTCCGCCTACGCCCTCGTCAGGCCCCCCGGCCACCACGCCTCCAGGAGCACCTACGGCGGCTACTGCATAATAAACAATGCGGCGGTTGCGGCTGAGTACCTCCTAGGTCGGGGCATATCCCGCATAATGATCATAGACTGGGATGCCCACGCAGCGCACGGCACGATGGACATATTCTACGAGAGGGACGATGTGTTCCTCATTTCCATACACCGGGACCCCCGCGGGTACTATCCGAACGACGGCTTCGTCCACCAGGTGGGGAGGGGCAGGGGTGCGGGATGCACGGTGAACATCCCGATGCCCCGCGGAGCGGGCGACGCCGAGTACTGGATGGCATGGGACGAGATCGTTGAGCCTCTGGTCCGCGAGTACGAGCCGACCTTTGTCATAGCGGAGAACGGATTTGACGCGCATCACTCACACACCGATGTGGGGCTGACATTGACGTCCTCATTCTACTACGAGGTCGTGGAGCGCATCCATGGGTGGCGGATACCCTTTGCGGTTCTACAGGAGGGCGGTTACACCTCCATGAACAGATATCTGGCCGAGAACCTCATATGCGGCCTATTGGGGCTCGAGAGGCCCAGGGTTCCCTCGTCGCTGGACATTTCCTCCAGGGTGGTGATGGAGAACCGCGTCCGCCGGCAGGTGATAGAGACCATCAAGAAGGTCAAGTCGGCTCTGTCGCCCTACTACGACCTGAGGTGATGCACGTGGAAATAGTCCTGAGGAAAACCTATCTGCGCGGCGATGAGATACTTGAGGGCGTTGAGATACACGAGGCCGGCAGGGTTAGATTCTACTCGTACTCCTACCGCATAAGGAAGGGCGGGAGGTGGGTGACCATAATCCGGTGGGACAACTTTGAGGGCATGCCCCACTTAGACCGGTACGACGAGAGCGGCACCTTCATAGAGAGCAGGCCGACGGAGGAGAAGAGGTACGAGGAGGTCTACACCCTCGTGAGGAGTTTCAGAAGGGGGATATCCTCCGTGGAGGAAATTGAGCGGCTGTGAGGCGATGCGGATATGAGGCTGGTGGTGAAGAAGGTTTACGAGCGCACCGACGTGGAACTGCTCCAGAGGTATTTCAGGAAGGTTTACGGGAGGTGGGAAAAGGTCAGGAGCATCGCAAAAACGCAGAAGTGCACGCGTCCTGAAGTGGTGGACGTCTACATGATCTGGGACGCTCTGAGGAGGGGTGCCAGCATCAGGGAGGAGGTGTACGTACATGATCCGAGGGTATTCAACGCCCTGACGAGGCGCAGGATTGAACTTATTGAATTCCTCAACAGGAACAGACCCATATCGCTCAAAAACGCGGCCGAGAAAATGGGGCGCGATTACAAGAACGTGTACGATGACTTTCGCTCGCTCTCGGAGTTTCAGATAGTCACCCCCCTGAAGGCCGGCAACAGGGTGACCATGGTGGGGCGGGTCGTGAACATCTCTGCTGACCTAGAATAATTACAAATTACACCATAGCATATGCTGAATAAATCTGCCCAAAGTTTTTACAAATTAAACCATAATTCAAAATCGGCGCCTTTTTGACGAAAATTATATATGGGGTGATGGACATACGTATCCTGTGGTCGGAGGAAAAGGCATGAGGGTGCACAGGATAGGCAGGGCGGCGGTTCGCATCCGGACGGGCGACATAACCATAGCCATAAACGATGATCTATACCTCGGTGACCGTGGACTGTACGTGCAAAGGGATGATGATACCTTCTACCTGATACCCTTTGAAAAAATTGAGAGGGTCGTGAGGCACGACGAGGGGCTGTCGCTGAGAACCTCGGAGGACGTGGAGGTGGAGGTTCGCGGAAGAAATAACATATTGCTATCAAGCGTGGCTCATCTTCTCATGCCTTATGTGTGCGCGGAGGTGGGGTGCTGATGACCAGCATAGCCCGTCTCATAGCGACCTTCGGAAAGCTGACCGAAATAGAGGCGGCCATAAACGCCGCTGTGATCAAGTCAAAGGTCCCCCTCAACGAGATACGCGTCATGCTCAGGAGCATGGTCCCCGCCCAGGCGGAGAACACGCCCCTGCACCAGTACATACGCACGATATTCCAGGACATAGGGATAGGCACGCTCAGGGTCGTCCGGACGGATCCGTTCAGGTGGGTTTACTCCATACCTGACTCCCAGATACCCTCTCTCTTCCCCGATGTGAGGGGTAAAACGTGCTACGTCACCTCCGATGCGATAAAAATCTTCTATGAGAAGGCGCTTGAGATACCCTCTGAGGTGCGCGAAATACGCTGCAGAAACGAGGGCGCAGAGTCCTGCGAGTTTGAGGTCAGGATGCAACCCCTCGCGGTCTACAACTCCATAATTGACGAGGTGGACATGAGCATACTCAAAACCCTGAAAGACGGCGGTGAGGTTGACAGGGAGAACGAGGAGGTGGCCTTTCGGCTGGAAATACTCCGCACCTATCGTCTGCTGGGCGAGGGCTACCGCATAACGGACATAGGCGTGAAGTTCCTGGAGTACCGCAGCAAACTTCCCCCCGCGGAGGATAGGGAGCGGCCCTGGAAGACCCTCACAGAGGCGAGCGAGGTTGCGGCCTCGGCGCGGTCGTTTGCCGAGGCGTTCTCAAAGGCCGTGGGTGAGGGCGAGGTTGTGGAGATAGTTGATGAGAGCAAGGTAATCAACGTCATTGAGGAGGCGAAAAGCAGCAAAAGCTTCGCCGAACTCCTGGCGAAGAGCCTCAAGGAGGTGAGTGAGGATGACGAATGGTAGGATACCTTCCGGGATATACGGACTTGACAGGTTGATTGAGGGAGGGTTCAGGGACAAAACGGCGAACGTCGTGGTCGGTTCCAGCGGTACCGGCAAGACCACATTTGCGATACAGTTCATAATGCACGGCATAGAGAACGGCGAGCAGGGTCTTTACATAAGCCTCGAAGAGTCGCCTTCCCAGATCATGGAGGAGGCGGCGCTGATGGGCTTTGACATGGAGAAGCACTACGAGGAAAATCTGTTCTTCATACATCTGAAAGGGCAGAACTTCAAGAAGATGATAGAGGAGCAACTTCCAGCCCTCGTTAAGGCGAGGAGCGACTACCTCATAAAGACGAGGGTCGTGGTGGACCCGCTGACGCCCGTGATATGGGCCACGCCGGATCAACTGGAACAGCGCGAACTCATAGGCAAACTCTTCTACACGGTGAAG